>CALCRE010000272.1 GCA_937894465.1 uncultured Clostridia bacterium | reverse complement strand
TTAATAGTATATTCAGGGAGGAATTGGCGGAAACCGGTATTGGAAAACCCATTACCAAGCATATGAAAACTCTGTCCAAGCCTGATTTTCCCTTGACCATATATGACACAAAGGGTTTGGAAATGGGCAACGATGTACAAGCAGAAGTTAAAAAAGAAATCATTCAAACTATTAAGGACGGCGTCTATTCCAAGGATGCCAATCGTGCCATCCACTGCTTGTGGTATTGCATCAATGCTGCTTCTGACCGGATTGAAGACAGAGAAATCGAATGGCTTCGCAGCTTTACGGAAGAAAATAAAGAAACACAAGTACCCGTTATCATTGTGTTGACAAAATCCTTCTCAAAAAAGACTGCAGAAGAGTTTCGAAACTACATTGATAATCTTAATTTAAACGTTGAACAAATCGTGGTGGTATTAGCCAAAGACTATGAAATCGACGATGATTATATAGTCAAAGCACATGGACTGGATAAATTAATACAGGTAATGGGCGCCGTATTGGACAAGGAGCTGCTTTCTACGTTATATAACGTGCAAAAGGCATCTATAGCGGCAAAAGTCAAGCATGCACAAGGAATTGTTACCGCAACCGTAGCAGCCGGTTTTACAGAAGGATTCACACCGGTTCCTTTTGCTGATGCCGCTTTGCTCATCCCTACACAAGTTGCAATGATTGCTTCCATAACAGCTGTGTTCGGGTTACAGATTAATCGGGGCATCATAACGGCTTTCATATACTCTGCTTTAGGTACATCCGGTGCAACCGTAACCGGAAGAGCCGTTGTATCAAATCTTTTAAAGCTTATACCGGGAGCCGGGCAGATTGTAGGCGGCTTGATTTCCGGCAGTACAGCTGCAGTAATCACAAAAGCATTAGGAAATGCCTATATAAAACTTATGGAGGGCATTTGCAAAGGTGAACTCAAAGAATCCGACCTCAACAATGAAAGCGCCAAAGAAAGATTCAGATCCTTATTTCACCAAGAAAAAGAGAATAGAAAAAAGAGCGGGTAGGGAGACCCACTCTTCATATATAGGCCCCTCTACTAACTTTTCCAATATCTTATTCCATTTCCAGATCAGCGAAATTGACAGATTTATTATCTTAGCTATGCCTTTGTACAGTTCTGAGCATATCATCAAATCCATTAAATTCGTCTTCTGCTTTTTTATAATCTTTTTTTAGCTGACTTATTTGTATCTTTGGTAGAACGTTTTCTTTATAGTCATTATGAGCAGCACCAAAGACACCAAGCAATAAAATGCCCCCGACAATAATTGCAGCTTTTTGATTAAAATAGTTAACTATTACAACAACAACCGCACCAAATATTATATACTTCAACAATGAAAAAATATATCCAAAAATCTTCTTAACTAACATTTACACATTCCACCCTTTCTATTATATTGTTCATATCGTATTCAATCAGATTATCTATTTGATGTGCATATTTATATCGTATATACTCCCGTAGGAACATCATTTCTTCAACAGATTTCTCCTGATTGTTAACCAAACCCTCAAATATATTGAAGAAGGTTTTTTCCTCATCCTTTAATACAAAATCATTTTTATTTGTTTGGACGATGAGCAGATCCATATATTCTTTAAAGCAATACTGGAACATAATCGCTCCCTTTAAATTTGCTCTTTGCTTAGCTCTTTCAGAAAAGCTATATGCCTTTAATGCATTATATCGAATTCTCAGTTCCCTAATTTGTCTGTCCTGTTCCTTTATGACAGATTGTAACCTTAAAACTTCTTCCTGGAGTTTTTTCACCTGATCCTTTAATCGATTTATTTCCGGTTGCCGTGCCATTGCTCCTGCAACTGCACCTCCTCCAGCCATAAGAAGCGCTAATATAAGTGGTATTGCCATGATCATTCCTCCTCAAAAAATGAAACCAAGTCATTATATTTTTTATCTTGTTGTTGAAGCTCCCTTATGTATCCTGTAGAATCTTTATATGATATCAAGTCAGCTCCTGTAGCATACGCCTGCTTTTCCAACGCAATATTATCCGCTACTATTTTATCGGTAATATTCTCCAGTTGCCTGATTTCTTTATAGCTATCAATAAACATGCCGGCTACTTCCTTGATCAATGCAGTAAGTGCGATCCAATTAATATACGGAATCCCCCCTTGTCTTATAGCGCCTATACCGGCGTGGGTTAAGAAATTTACTGCATAAGATATAATCTTATATTGTCTTTGCCTTGTAAGGTCATCAATTCCCCTGGCAAAAAAATATGCCTGTGCCGTTGCCCATACAAATCCCTGGCCTGCTATATCCTGAGCACGGATCGTAAACATTCGGGAAAAGTATTGTTGAGAAAGTACTCTATCGTTGTCAGCTAACTTTTTGGATGTTTGTTGAAAAAGGTTTGTTAACTTTCCACTTGCATCGGTACGATCAAAGTAGGAATGACCCGGGATCGGTAACCCTTGGGAGGAAAACGTATCTGCAATTAGATGCCGAAAGACTTTCACGATACCATTTAACAAGCCATGATCCTTGATCATTAAATAAAATGGATTATCTTTTCCCAAAGATATCGGATCGTGTCCCCAGAGTAGACGATGATATCCAAGGTCAGCATTGCCTTCGATCCGGTTGATAAAGCTTCCGTCAATTTGATCAATGCTATCACCCTGATGATGCAACATGTCTCCGAAAAACTTCTGTATGCCATTAGATTTTTCTTTATCATAACCTGATGCATGGGTATGAATCTGCTTTAAGAAACCATTCAGACGCTCACTAGTAGATAAAACTGCTCCCAATATACCAAAAACACTTGAGAATAAAAAATCATATCCGTCAAGCTCGGATTTAGTTTTTTCCCCTTGTATGTTGATTGCATTTTCCAGATCAATAGATACCTTATGTATTTCACTTTGAAGCTTATCTAATTGCTTGAAGGAGCTGTCAAAGATCTTGGTTGTAGTATCTTTATCCTTAGCATATACATTCCCGGGAAACACGATAATGTTCGACACTATTCCTCACCTCCCAGTAGGAGAGCCATCGTACATAAGAAATTAAATATGGCATTAATATCAATTGAAGAATCGAATTTACGATAAATGGCTTTAACGAGTTCATCATCTACTTCCGACAAAATATAATCCTGTGGCATTTCAGTTATTATTTGTCTCGAAATTAAGGCACTATATTTTTTATTAATATAGCCTAGCACCCATTCCACTGACATCTCACAATTTAGTCTCTTGCTTTCGTATAAAGAGACCAATTCTTTATTAACTTTCACTACCAATAATAAAACCTCCAGTCAAATTTTGATCTGTACTATAATAAGACTGCATAATCTTTCTCGCACCTAGATCACTTTCTATCAATTACTTTTATACATTTCCCCTGGCTCCTAATCCACATGTCAATTCCCTTACCATACACTTCGGCACGTATGGTATAAACATCTCCTTCCTGCTTTAATATTTCTGCTGTAGGCAGTCGATCCAATACCGCTTCCACCGAATCTCCGTTAAACTCGAATGTCACTGTTTGTAATTCTCCAGGATACATGAACTGAACACGCTTACGAAATTCTCCGTCATTAAACCGTTTTGCATAGGGTACTGTGAATTTTTCTTTCGTGCATGTAATATTGGTTATGCGATCAATTCTGAATACCGTCGGGAAGTCCCGATTAGAATAAACCATGTATCCAATAAGATAAAAATAAAATTCAGAAAACATAATGGCTACCGGTTTGACTTGCCTGTCCTTTACAGTCTTATCTTGTCTTTCATATGTAAATTGAACAATCTCTTGTCTGCTGATACATTGTGATAATTCCCATATAGGAGATAACAACCTTTTATTATGTTTGAGAGGAACATAATTACGATACTCATTTAAAATAATACTTTTAACTAGCTTTCGGTCATTTGGTACCACCTGTGTCATCAGTTTACCAATCAATTCAGATAACTCATCCTTTTGAAATGCTCGGCTCTCCAAGAGGATTTTGCATAGTGACAATACTTCTTCATTCGTCAACCACTCTCGTTCCGATCGCACAAGATAATAGCCACATTTAGCTTTATTAAATTTAATAGATACTTCAGATTCTGAATAATGTGTTTCTGCAAGATATGCTCTTAAATCGTCAATGTCACGTTGAATGGTTTTTTGCGAGACTCCATAATCATGTGATATTTTTTCTTTGTTTAGCAATTCTCCTTTATGTAGTCGCTCGTAGATACTAAGTAGTCTAAACCCCTTGTTGCCATTGTAGTCATATTTGATTTTCGTAATCATCACCACCAATCATTATCATAGCATCAACTATATCAGCCAAGATGGTCATATAATGAGAACCATAAAATTTATTTTTTCTACTGGTATATATTGATCCCCTAGGACCTAACAACTTGCCTTTTTTTATTTAAAATAGTACTTAAAAAATCCTCAGGATTTATTTTATCTCAATTGATTGATATTGTTTTACTCTCTGTTGGAGTTATACCATACCCTATGCAACCAAAAATTAAATATGATGCTTCTGTTACATCATCTATGATATTTGCAGGCAAACCTGTACGAAAATATCTTATTAGCCTATCCAATAACGATTCCGATTGAGTTAATTCTATCTTAATCGGTATTTCTTAAGTAATCTCAACACACTTTTTGCAAATAAACGATTATATCGGGATACTACAAATTCTTCCTAATTCATTTTACCACATTAGTTGGTCTATGTGCGTCTAAATGTTCCACGTTACATAATTATTTGAATAAAAGTTTATGATACCCGGACTGTGTCCATCATCGTTTCTATAATAGCCTTAGATGGTAAACTGTGGAATCAAAAAGGAGGATAAAAATATGTTTTGTCAAAAATGTGGCACAGAAAATGGTGAGGATTGTACTTTTTGTACTTCATGCGGAAGAAATCTCTTCACAAGCTCTACCGAGAAAGTTTACAAGAACAATACCTATGATACCGAATCTGAGTTTACTTCAAGTGCATCAAAACAAATATGCCTTGTTTGTAAAGGAAAAGGAAGAAGAATAAACAAACTGCACCTTACAATCGGATTAATATTGGGATTGATCGTGTTTCCCATACTTGCAGCAACTTATGGTGGTACCACCTTGGTAGCAAGTGCAGTCGTCTTATTTTGGGGATTTTCAAAAAAGGTATGTAAAACATGTGATGGCGCCGGTTATTTAGTAATGCATTAAAAAAAAAAGTAAAAAATGGAGGTATGATCAATGGAATGTCCAAAGTGTGGTAATCAGCTAATAGCAACTGTAGGTTTTTGCGGGAGATGTGGATTCGACTTGAAACAGGTGAATAATCAGAATGAGAAAACCGGCAATCAAGGGACTTCGGAGGAAAATCTTACTTTTCCTTTGGATTTGATGAAATGCACTGAAATAAGAATCGAAGGTCAAGATACCATCTTTACCGATCAGACCGGTAAATGTATCGTATCAGCCGTAAAAACAAGCGGAGGTATATTTAAGTCCAATTCATTTGAATACACAGCCTTTGATAGGAACGGAAATCCGTACACCTTTATGCAGTCGGGTGTACAAAAAGGGGATTCCGGTTTTACACAAACAGCATATGATATGAATAATGAACCTATTGGTAACGCAAACTATAATGGCGGTCTTCAGAGTATGGCTAAAACCATCATCAGAATAAAAGATGCGCATGAAAAACAATATGTTTTAGAAGAAAAGGTAGGCCTATTAAAAGGATTTATGAAAGTTATTTCTCCACCTGATCATGGTATAGGACTGATCGCTTCTGCCAGAACAGGTAAAATGGAAATAAAGCGTGAAGATATGACCATCGGGTTCATCGATTCTATCAGGGGATCCTTATTTAATACATATAGGGTCTTAGATTGTCAGAATTTGAGAAAGAATATAGATTTACGGCTCGTCATTCTCGGATTAACTGTGAAGACGCTCCATACGAAGTAGAGCTTTTTAAATCAAGAAAACGTAAAAGTCAAGGCAGGTAGCACAGCTACCTGCCCATCCGGTTTCGTAATGTTATTGTTTTTCCTTGGGAGTACAATTATATTGTCCACTGGTTATGGATAATCCCGGTCAAGTACCATTTCCCTTCATACTCTTCGAATACCAGCCGTAAACTTTGCCAGTCCATCCCCGCATATTCCGGATTGAATCCCGGAAAATAGTATTCTACAATAATGGGGTTTTCATATACCTCAAATTGGTTCTCCAGTGCGTTTCCAAAACTTAGAACGGTATTGTAACCGACTTCCTCCGCATTGATAAAATCGCTTGTATATACGAACTCATCAAAATACTCAGTCGGTGTCAAATTGATTTCGTCACCAATACCATCATAGAAACCCCATAGATAGGTATTTTCATCCTGAAAGAAATTTTCAATTTGGTTTTTGTTAAATACAATATCCCGCTCCGGTGATACATAAGTATAGGGTGTAAACCTGACACCTTTTTCTGGATGAACAAATTCCGCTAAGGTTGCCATGTCTTTTTCACTGATGGCTTTTATAACAACCTCTGCCGTATCCTTAATGATCATTTCCGCTTGTTCAGGTACAATAATACCTTCCTCTGTGAACTGATACTCAATTTTGGTCTCTTCCGGTTTCTTTGTCTGATCAGGTTTTGTTTCCTCACTCACTTTAACAGTCTGACTTTCCTTACCGGTCCCCTTTTCAAATACGGTTTTATTATCATCCAAAAGATCTAAATCATCATTTGAGCTACTAACAGTACATGCCGCCAAGGATAAAATTATAACCGTTAACACAGTAAATAGGGATAGTTTTTTAGTCATATTCGTTTTGCCTCCTTTGTCTTTACATTTATTACGTTATATTTTACCCATAAAGGATAAAATAATCATGCATAGTACATAGTTAGACCTAAAAAGAGGCGAAAGTGTTCCATTAACTAGATCTACACATATTTAGGGGGCTTCATCTACGTCTTCTACGACTTCGTCATCATATTCAAAGTCATCGTCGTCTTCATCATAATCATCGTCGTCATCAAATTGATACTGTATAGGTGAGCTCCCTTTCGAATCAATGATTTTCCCGCTCTTAGGCGGATCTATTTTAGGATCGATATCCAAAAGAAGTATATCAAATAACCATTCATCACCGTAATCGTACAAATAACAGATCCTTTGCCCTCTATACAGTTTAAGCTCTCCGATAACCGCTTCCGAGGCAAAAGGTTTTTGAAAACCTTCAGGAGAATGTATCGCATTTTTTGAATTTGCCTTGCCGTCCATGTAAAAAGAATAAAGATGATCGTTATCAAAATGAAAGGCTTTTTGAATCAAGTCATGTAAATCCTCCATGGTATGCTCATAAGATACAACAATCTTTCTCCATATGTTTTTCCCTAGAGACACTTTAAATGTATATGCAGCCTTTTGTTGCTTATACAACTCGGTGGTAACCGTTTTGTTAAGTTCTCCTTCCGGAAAAACACTAGAAAGCAGTTTATTAAAGGGAACCGGTTCCTTATGTATCAATTTGCTTTCCTCTTTTTTCTGTGCCTCTTCCATCAAAGGAAAGGTTTCGATTAGCTGTTTAAACTTCTCCGGAAGAAACGGTAAAATCTTATCAAAATCATTCATTGTGTATAACGAACGTGTGTCATTGGGTTTAGATCTGTCAACATCCTTTAGCAATGCACATAATTTTACTCCAAGCTTGGTAGGTGTCACTGACGTTAAGACATCGTCAACATAACTGAATTTCTTTTTTGTCAGGACAGCCGGTTCGATTGTACAGAATCCAAAACAAAATAATATCTCGATGATTTTTGCATCATGAGAAAAGAGAAAATCAGCTCCAAAACTGTTTTGAAAAGCACCTTTTCGCAGGGGTTCATTTGGTTTAGACCTTGCAAACGTTCTAATCACTATCTCAAATGATTCATTCGATTTCGAATGTGGAAATAGTGCCGTAAGGTCAAACTTTGTCCAAAATATTTCTAAAAGAAAAACATATTTCTCGAAGTCATTCAATAAATCAAACTCATCTTTTCTTTTAGTTCGTACAAGCCGAATATTTCCCTTTTCATCACCGCATTTAATATACAATTCTCCAAGGATGGATATATTGAAAACAAGGTCTATCATATAATAGAACTCTTGCCGATATGTCGGTGCATTTACTTTCTTTTTATTCACAAGCAAACCGTTCAAATAAAAAAGATTCTTCTGTGTAAAATTCCCATTGCCCTTGGTCAATATAGGTTTTTTCTCATCCACATAATTACAAAAGGTTTCGAAATCGTGGACGAAGCACTAATGTCACTTTGATCTATCTTCATCCTCTTATCCTTCCTACAAATCTTATCGTCGTAAAATCATTCAAGCTTAACCGGAGTTCCCCATGACACATCACTCTTTCATTTTGCTTTCTAAATCGGTTTTATCAATGTAAGAGTAATCCAAATCACCTGGAATCCCACCTAGGGACACTATGTTTCTTCTAAATTCCTTGTATTCTTCCTTTGATATATGCTCTTTATTTCTATCAACATATTCTCTGATCATCGTAACTGATCTTCTATCACCATATAATGCTAAAAGTCCGGATGCACTCACTTTGTATTTGATTTCACATTTTCGGAAATAGTCTTTTAGCAATCGATAGATCCGTTCAGATTTGCGTTCACTAGCGATCTTTGCCAAGGATATGACATATAGCGCTCTCTTACTTTCATCCGGGTAAGATCGAGTATCTTCCACAACTTGTACTAACTTATCAAGTGCAGGCTCTCCTATATCGGTAAGTGTCAGCGTTACGCCTCTGATTATCTTTTTATGGCTCTCGAAGTCTAATTTTTCAATAAGACAAATCAAATCGTCGATAAATTCCGGCAACAACAGAATATCCACAATCGTTAGTATCGCTTTTTGTTGTTTACTTAAATCATCACCAGCCACCGGTTTTATATCCGCTAAAGCATTGTGTAAGAAGGATACGGACGATGCATCCGTTTTCTTGATCCTCTCTTTCAGATTTGATGGTAGAGGAACACTGTTATTATTCTTCATAAAAAAGGATACCAATTCCACCAGACTCTCCATGGAGTTCAGTGTGTCATAATATTCTATGGGAGTCAATCCGTCTAACTCAGGTATCTTTATATTTTCCCACTGATCTACCGCAGTAGATGTGGTAGAAAAAACACTTTCTACCATCCGGTTAACTATTCTAACTATATCCGGGTCTTTATAAAACTCATTTAAAATATCACTTTTTTCATACGCATTCGTTTTTTCACGATCCATGTTCGAGAGCATTTTAAAGTAATTCTCTACGAGTATTTGAGACTTCTTCGTTGTTTTTATTTCCATTCCACACCATCCCTTTACTGTACAAAAATTAAAACGAAAGGTCTCTAAACTCTAGGACCTATTTCATTATACTGTCTAAGAGCATGTAGGTAATCAAGCATGATGAGAGGCAAAGTCAATAAAACAGTATCATTTCTTGGCAGACTTATTGGTGTATTCTATCGCACCTATTTAATCTTCCTCATCAAAATCTACATCAAAGTATTCATCCAAATCATCCACAGAGCCGCCTAAAGCTATAATATAACCTCTATAATGCCGGTACCACGCATTCGATATATTCTCTTTATCTCGTTCAACATATCCCTTAATAGCCGTCACTGCTCTGCTATCACCATACATAACCAGATCACGTGCCAATAATATTTTATCAACACCCTCTGTTTTTCTAAACTTTTCTTTAAGCCATTTGAAATAACGGTCTGATTTGTTTTCTTTCATGATTTCTACAATAGGTATTCTTACTCGCTGTTTCATATCTTCAGACTTTAAGTTTTCATATGTTTGCAATAATAAATCCAATACCGGTTCACCTATAAGCATAAGCTGTGACGAAACTCTATAATACAGCCTATCATCCTGTGAATAAGTAATATGCTCAAGAATTTTTACTAAGCCAGGGAAAAATTCCGGCAGCCCTAAAGTCTGAATAATGTATAGCACAGCCATGTTTAGAGCCTTGACATCAGGATCCTCTGTAGGTCTTATACATGACAAAGCTTCATGCAAATACGGTAGGTGTTTTGATTCTATCTTTTTTATTTTTTCTTGCAAATAAACAGGTAAAAGCACCATATCCTCTGCCATAAAAAAAGATACCAACTCAACTAAGTCCTGAATCGATTCTATACTGTCGATATATTGGACCGGAGTCAATCCCCCTATATGGGGAATACTCTGTTCTTGCCAAAGTAGTCTTCTTTCAACCGGTACATTCATTGTAGATTGCATCGCATCTTCATATCGATTCTCTATATCTTCCTCAGACATCTTTTCTTTCATGTTTTTTCTCTTTTCCTTTTCCGCGACATCTGCCATTTTTGATGATTCTTTATAAGCTCGATTCATGGTTGACAAATAGTCAATCACAATGATTAAAGACTTTCTTGTTGTTTCATTTTCCATTCGTTACTTTAGCCTTTCATAACCTAAACACTTCTAACCATTTCATTATACACATGTTGTAATGATTCGAACAGGGTATTTTTGAAAACGACGATCAATCTTCCTCGTCATCATCGTCATCATCCTCGTCATCGTAAAACTCATACTGTATAGGAGGCTCCCCTCTTGATTCAATTATTTGGGGGTATTCCGGTAAGAGTGCAGTAGGATCAATATCTAATAGGTCAACATCAAAGGTCCATTCAGCCTCATAATCGAATAGGTAGCATATTCTTTGCCCACTGTATATTTTACATGCCTTTATTATGGAGATTTTCGTTTATATAAAATATAAAACAAATCCTTCAAACATAGATATCCTTTTTTCTTGGATAAGACAGGTTTCTTTTCATCTATAT
>CALCRE010000271.1 GCA_937894465.1 uncultured Clostridia bacterium | reverse complement strand
CTTTGTTGAGAAGACCCATCAGTGTTTTAAGAAGTGATCCTGTGACCAGGGCATATGAGATCGGGTACGAAGTGAGAGGTAGAGGAACGGAATATTTATCACGGTTAAAACCGGACGATATTATAGATGTCATCGGACCTTTGGGGAACGAGTTTGAAATAAAGGGTGAATACAAGAAAATAGCAATCGTAGGAGGCGGAATCGGTGTTTTCCCCTTGGTTCATTTAATGGAGTCTTTACCCGAAACAGTTGAAGCACATACTTTTTTCGGATTTAAGAATAGAGAAAAGATTTTATGGGAAATCTTAAAAAAACCAATGGATGAAAAACTGTATTTGTCTACCGATGACAATAGTTACGGATATGGTGGATTTATCACCGATTTGTTTAAAGTGCACGTGGAGGATATCAAGCCGGATGCGGTCTTTACATGTGGTCCGAAAATGATGATGAAAATTTGTGCAGATATTTGCTTATCGAAAAATATAGAGTGCTATGTATCGTTGGAAGAGAGAATGGCTTGTGGAATCGGTGCTTGTCTTGGCTGTGCGTGTCAAGTCAAAAAAGAGAACGGATCCGTTTTTTATGGTCATGTGTGTAAAGACGGACCTGTATTCAATGCCCGATCGGTAGTGTTATGATGAAATTAAAAAGGTGTAGAAAAAAGTATGCAGACAAATGAAGTGAATTTATCAGTTGATTTAAAATGTTTTAAAATGAAAAACCCTGTCGTGGCTGCTTCCGGAACATACGGGTTCGGTCGTGAATATGCAGAGTACGTGGACTTGAATGCATGGGGAGGAATCTCGGTGAAAGGTCTTACACTAGAAGAAAGAGCCGGGAATCCGCCTCCTAGAACGGTGGAAACTCCATCCGGAATGTTGAATTCAGTGGGACTTCAAAATCCGGGTATTCAAGCATTCCTGCAAAACGAGCTTCCTTTTTTACGTCAATTCGATACCGTCATTATTGCGAATGTAGCGGGAAACACTGTGGAAGAATATGTTGAAATGGCTCGTATCTTGAACAAGACGGATATTGATGTCATCGAATTGAATATGTCCTGTCCCAATGTAAAAAAAGGGTGTATGGCATTCGGCAGTACTCCGGACGGGATTTCCCAAGTAGTGAATGCTGTAAGACATACCACTGACAAACCTGTTATGGTCAAGCTCACCCCCAATGTCACCGATATAGCGGAACTGGCGTTGGCGGCGCAAAAAGCAGGTGCAGACGCTTTGTCCTTGATCAATACCCTCTTGGGTATGGTGATCGATGTAAATACAAGAAGACCGGTGTTGGCAAATAATACCGGAGGTCTGTCCGGTCCGGCAATAAGGCCTGTGGCGGTGCGAATGGTTTATCAGGTTGCACAAGCTGTTGACATACCTGTGATCGGCATGGGCGGGATCACATCCGGAAGGGATGTCATTGAATTCATATTAGCGGGGGCTTCGTCGGTTATGGTAGGAACATGGAATTTCACAGATCCTATGTGCATCGAAAAAATACTTGATTATATAAAACAATACATGATTCGACACAATGTATCCGATCTGAAAGAATTAATCGGCAAAGTTGAGATTTATTGAACTTGTTTTATTTGTATGATAATATGGACATAATATGAAATGAACGTGAAATGATTTAACTGTAAGAGTAACAAAGGCAGGATTTCTTCTTACAGAGAAAACATAAATGTAAGAAAACTACAAATAGAGTAACGAAAGAATAATACCATGATGATTTCGGCCGTACATAGGATATTTGATCGGCGAGGGGAAACGGTTCGATATTTAAATCATATTCATGACATTAGGTGTGTTTTGATTATGTTGTTTTCATGGTTTACTCTGTTATTTGCGTGTTTATATTCAATCATACAGGAGGTATAAGTTTTTGTCGAAAAAAGATTACAAATTAAGAGTGATTCCGTTAGGTGGTTTACAAGAGATAGGGAAAAACCTGACAGTATTTGAAACAGAAGAAGATATTATTATAGTGGATTGCGGTATGGCCTTCCCGGAAGAAAGCATGTTAGGTGTGGACCTGGTTATTCCGGACACGACTTATTTATTAGAGAATGTCCATAAAATAAGGGGAATAATATTAACCCACGGCCATGAAGATCATATCGGAGGCGTCCCGTATATATTAAGTAAAATCAATGTTCCGATTTATGGTCCGGATCTGGTGATCGGGTTATTAAAAATAAAGTTAGAAGAACACAGACTTTTGGCTGATGCATCCTTGAATGTCATAAAGCCTGGTGTTGATTTGCAATTGGGTAAATTTAAAATAGAGTTTATCAGTATTAATCACAGCATACCAAGTGCCTTGTCAGTAGCGATTCACACCCCATTAGGTTATGTAGTTCATACATCCGACTTTAAAATAGATCATACACCTATAGCAGGAAGTTCTGTAGATTTGAATAAGTTTGCACGGTTAGGAGACCAAGGTGTTTTGTTGCTTTTAGCTGACAGCACCAATGCCGAGCGCCCCGGATATTCTATGTCCGAAAGTGTGGTAGGAAGAACACTGAATGAGTATTTCGGAAAAGCAAAGGGGAGGGTCATTGTATCCACTTTTGCTTCGAATGTACACAGAATTCAACAAATCATCAACGCAGCCGAGATGCACGATCGTAAAATTGCTTTCTCCGGAAGGAGTATGTTCAACGTGGTGGATATAGCTATGGAGCTAGGCTATATTCGAGTGAATGACAGTTCCATCGTCAATTTGGAGGATATCGGAAGCTATCCCTCAGACAAGCAGACCATCATTACCACCGGAACACAAGGGGAGGCAATGTCGGCTCTGACCAGAATTTCATCCGGAAATCATAAACAGGTGTCCATTCAAAAAGACGATATGGTGATCATTTCAGCAAGCCCCATTCCCGGAAATGAAAAACATATATTCAAAGTGATTAATGATTTGTTTAAGCTCGGTGCGGAAGTCATTTATCAATCTTTAGCCGACATTCATGTGTCCGGTCACGCTTGCCAGGAAGAATTAAAGATTATTCATTCTTTGACCAAACCGAAATACTTTATACCTGTCCATGGTGAATACAGGCATTTGAAGCAGCATGCTAACCTTGCCAAAATAATGGGCATGCCGGAAGAAAACATATTCATTATGGATAACGGGGAATGCATGGAATTTTCAAAATCCGGAGTCAGTAAGTTAGCCAGTGTGATAGCCGGTAGTGTTTTGGTGGACGGCTTAGGTGTGGGCGACGTGGGTAACATCGTGTTAAGAGACCGGAAGCATTTGTCTCAAGACGGTTTGGTGGTTGTCATCATCAGCAGAGAAAAACAAGAAAGTAAATTTATCGGTCCTCCGGATATTATTTCACGGGGCTTCATATATGTGAAGGAATCCGAAGCATTGCTGGAGGAGGCAAGAAATAAGATCATGGAGACTCTTCAGAAAAAAGCTTGCTCCACCGGGAATTGGGATAACATTAAGACAGTGGTAAAACAAGAACTAAGTGCATTTTTATATGAGAAAACCAAAAGACGTCCCATGATTCTACCTATTATTGTGGAAGTATAATCACAAGGACAAAAGGGGTGTAATTGTGAAGGTTACGGAACTGAGAGATTTGCTTAAACAGTATGAAGAAGACGACTTGAGACTGATTATCGTGGAAATGTATAAGTCCATGCCAAAAAATTTGCGAGAAGAAAAAGATACTGATTCTTTGGTTAAGGACATACAAAAAGTTGTTCAGAATAGAAAGGCGGCAAAAGAACCGGAGCTTGTCGATGTTTACAGACTCAAAGCTCAAATTGAGTTGTTTATCGATTATGCATACAAGCAATATTATTTTGCACCTAACAGTTATGTACACAAAAAGGACAGGCCCAAATGGCGCTTTATGGTCAAATCCTTTATTAAGGATCTACAACAAGTGCCGCCGGACAGTCCGGAGGGAGATATTGCAACGGATTTGCTGGAAAAGCTTTTTGATATGCTGTGCTACGGAACGCATTATTATATTTTCAGCACGGAAGATCCTTTTCGCTCCATCGGCATGGAACGGGAGGAGCTGTTTGATTTAGTCGTATCCGGAAAACTTCGAAAAGGCATCAAGCCGGAATTTATTCACTCGATTGTCAAATCGATTGTCGACAACCGGTATTGTGCTATGATTAATGTGTTGATTTCAAATTTAAAAACACCGGATGCCAGAATGATGACCATTGAACAATGCATACTGTTGAAAAAAGAGCTGGACCTTGTCAAGCCGGTTAGAAAATCTAACTCCCAATATGTTTATGACGAAAAGCAAGACAAATGGGTCAAAAAGGTCAACCGCTTGGTAAACATCATTGTTCGGACATACATGGCATTGTGTGAATATGATGAAGCAATTAAGTATTTTAAAACATTTTTTATTGGAAAAGACAAGGAAGTAGTTTTATATCATGTGTTGGATCTTCTACAGAGCTATGAGATGAAGGATTTATGGCTCAGGGAGTATGACGAAGCGGTAAGCAAAGGCGTGGAACCGAGGAAAAGCATCAATATGACTCGAAAAGCTTTACTTGAAAAAGGTACATTCCCGGAGTCCATTTATATATTTTACGATGTTTAACGATTGGTTAAAGAACAAAAAAAGAGAAGAAATTCTAAATTTCTTCTCTTTTTTTTCCTATAATTCTTATTTAGTATCTTTTCTTATTGTTTGCATACGGCTAAAGCGGCTTCTGCTGCAGATGCTGCGTCCGGCTTATAAATATCCGCACCGATAGACTTGCAATAATTTTCATTTACCGGAGCTCCGCCCACCATAATGGTGACCTTATCCCGGATACCGGCTTCGGTTGCTTTGTCAACGACAGTTTTCATTTCACCCATTGTCGTGGTGAGAAGAGCTGAGCATGCGATGACTTTTGCATTCTTTTCGATGGCTGTGTTTACGAAATCATCAGCAGAAACATCAACACCTAAGTCGATAATTTCAAGACCTTTGCCTTCCATCATCATTTTTACCAAGTTCTTACCGATATCATGGAGATCGCCTTTGCATGTTCCGATGACCACTGTTCCTGCAGCTTTTACACCGCTTGAAGCTAAAACGGGTTTCAAAAGATCCATTCCCGCATACATTGCTCTTGCTGCAATGAGAACATCAGGTACATAAACTTCGTTGTTTTTGAATTTTTCGCCTACTACATCCATTCCGGCAATCAACCCTTTTTCAAGGATGTCTTTTGCTTCATGCCCTTCATCAAGGGCTTTTTTAACGGATGCAGAAACTTCTTTCATTCTTCCTTTTTGTAGTAACGCACTGATTTCTTCATAGATGCTCATATTTTTTCTCCTTTTAAGTATCATTAATATATTATCACCGTTCATTCGGTGTTTTGTATACTCTTCCTTTGGATTCACGATATTTTCCTGGGGATACACCGGTCATCTTTTTGAAGACCTTGCTAAAATAACTTTGATCCTCATAGCCTACCAATTCGGATATTTCGGCTAAGGACAGTTGGTCGTCGGATAACAGCTTCTTGCTCATCTCAATTCTTACCTTGTTAACATAAGCATTGAATGTACATTTCATCTCTTCTTTAAATATTCTGCTGAAATAGGTAGGAGATAAGTATGAGTAAGAGGCTACTTCCTCTAATGTGATCTTCTTCATGTAGTTATTATTAATATAGTTTAAGGACCGATACAACACATCCACGTGTTTAATATCCGTTAAGTCAAAAACACAATCGGTAAACCTTGTCATGATTTTTGTCAACCATTCGGTTAATTCTTCTACAGTATTGAGTTGGTTAATATCATTAAAAAACACATAATTCATGCCGAAAATTTCTTTCATATCACCGCCGCCTTCTACGGCTGCACGGGATAAAACCACTACCAACTCAAGAACACGCGCTTTGATAATGTTAAAATTTTTACCGCTGGAAAAGAATATATGGCCGAAAATTTCATTCAAAACTCTTTTAGCTTGGGTGATATTACCCATGGTAATATAAGTTACCAATTCTTTTTCTTTTTCAAAGGGATAAGGATCAATTTCATTTTCTTTTTCTTCTTTCTTCAATGAAACAATATATTCGTTGATTTTTCCTTGCATGTCATTAAACTGCCTGTCTGCTTCGTATTTAGTGGAGGTGCCTAATGACAAAAAGAGGGCGACAGTATATAAAATGTCGGATAATGCTTCGGTTCTTGATGTTGACACCATGGGAACTTGTTTAAAGTTCGATTTATACCGAAGTAATTGTTTGCCGAATGTATTGTTTCCGATAATATCTTCCGGGGTTAACTCTTCATCGTTGGATAAAATGATAGGACCTGCAAGTAATGCACCTTTAACGACACCGTCTTCTGTAACAGGAGAAATAAAGTGCGCTAAACCCATGTGACAGAAAAACACATATTTACCTCCGAATCGTTCGGCTTGGTAAGCACCGTATAAGTGGTTTCTTGTGCATTTTTCTCGGAATTCAGGTGTCTCGCGAAGTTTATCACAAAGCTCACAGGGAATATTTCCGTGATGTAACTCGTTTCCCTTTGAATCGATCACTGCACATCTGATTCCGGTAGCCGCTTCATATGAAACGGCATAGGAATATACCGTATTCATATGCAATGTTTTTTTTTGATTGGTCATACATTCCCTCCGTTTTCTATATGTGCAAGTCTTCTATCTATTATACCTTAAAACTTAGTTTGGATTAAAGAGCTTGAATGGTATTAATTTGCTATTCTTATAACTCTCTTATTATCATGTAAAAATGATTTTTATTTATTCACAAAATACAAATAGTAAGAGATGGTAACATTACTTCATGTCGCCAGGTCATAGCATGGATGATTCTAACACGAAAGGACATTATGATCAAGTCAACAGCTTTTTCTTCTTATTTAATATAGGTTTCACTTAAAATAGTTGAACAAGGTTAAACAACTTTAACATGGTTAAAATAAAATGTTCTTTATTTCGTAATAATTCTGTGATATAATAATTAAAGGAATCATTATATTATTTTCCAAATTTAACATGGGGAAGGGATGCATATGTTTAGAACTTCACGCGTCTTTTTGAAAAGTAGATCACTTTTCAAAACAATCACATTTTCTTTGGTTATTATTTTTATGTCATTGTCCTTGTCGGGGTGTTTTCTATGGCCGGTACAGGAAGAATTGCCGAAGCCGCCCTTAGTTGCACCGGAAGAAGTATCTTTACCACTTACAACAGTAGTAAGAGGACCCATTGAAGAGTCCATCAGAGGAACTGCAAACTTTGCAGCTGCGATCACAGAGCCTGTTATTTTAGATAAACAAGGCGGTACGGTTGTTGTATTACATATCAAAGAAGGCGATGTTGTCAACAAAGGAGATTTGTTGTTAGAGCTTGATACCGGTAATTTAGACGACCAGTTGTATTATAAAAGGATAGACCATGAAAGAGCACAGATCGCCTATGATCGGTTAAAAGAAAGATCAGACATTGAAGGCGGAGGATATAAGTATGATTTAAGACTTGCAGAGTTGACTCTGGAAGTTGAAACAAAGAAGCTGAACGAGTTAGAAGAGACATACAGAAGAACCCGTGTTTTCGCACCGGTAAGCGGGCAGATCAATTTTGTCAGGAGATTAAAACCCGGTGATCCCATTTCAGACGGAACCACATTATGCCACATCAGTGACCCAAACTCAGGCGTTTTGGAGTATAATAACACTGCCAACGCACCTGCCTTTAAAATCGGAACAAAAGTACAAATAACGTATTCGAAGAACAAAGAACAATTTGAGTACGAATGTGAAGTAATAGGAACCCCCTTTGATCAACCGGAAGATTCCAACAAGAAAGGTGTTGTTACGATTGATGCCACCGGGCTTCAAAATTTGGAATTCGGAGATCGTGTAACAATTAAGTTGGTATTAAACTCCAATGAAAACGCTATTTTGGTTCCCAAATCGGTGATCAGAGAGAACCAAGGCGATAATTTTGTCTATGTATACGAAGACGGAATGAGGTCACAACGCCTTGTAGAAGTTGGAATTATGACTGCAACGCAAGCAGAAATCATTGAAGGATTAGAACCGGGAGAACAAGTCTTTACAAGATAAGAGAGGGGGTAGTATTGTGCTGTTAGTCGTATTAAGAAAGATTATCAGTAATAAATGGTTAGTAGCCTGCCTTCTTATCGGATCTATTCTTTTGGTAGCAACAGTAAGCACCATACCGATGTATTCGGCCGGTGTTTTCCAGAGAATGCTTACAAAAGATTTGGAGCAATTCCAAATAGACACTAGATCATTCCCCGGATCCTATGAAGCGGAAGCTAACATGACTTACTTTACGGAATCGAGAAGTAAGTATAATATGTACTGGAATATGGATGGTATTATGAGAAATGATTATTCAAAATCTTTTAATATACCCATATTGAGTCAGTTTCATCGAATTATATTTGACCATCTGAAAGTGGTACCTGAGGTGAAAAGTAGTGAAACTGAATCGAAAGGTAGTACCGGAATAGCAACTAAATCGGAAGGTATGGTCACTTTGAAGATTGAGTCCATCGAGAACCTGCCGGAAAATGTTGGTGTGATCGGCGGTAGAATGTATTCAACAACACCTACAAAAGACGGTGTTTTCGAAGTGGTGATAACCGAAGGGGCTATGAAAGAACTAGGATTAGTCAGGGACAAGGTGTACACCATCGAGTCCTATACAGAAGAAGGCGGGATGTCCATCAAGGTAATGGTGGTAGGTGTTGTGGCTCAAAACGATACCGACCCTAATTTCTGGTATGAGGACATGTCCCCCTATAACAAAACATTGTTTATCGATTGGGATATCGCAAGAGACTATTTAATCGGTGAAAGTATTTTCAACATATCTTATGCAAAATGGCGTTATGCTTTGGATTATCACGAGATTTTAATCAGCGATGTAGATCATATCACCAAGGAATATTTAGAACAAAAAAGGGAGATGACCGATTGGAAAGGTATCTTTACGGTAAGACTCCCCATCGATGAAATATTGAACGAATATTATTACAGGCACACGCAATTGAATACAACTCTATGGATTCTTTATGTTCCTGTTTTGATTATGTTGGCTTTCTATATCTTCATGGTTTCTCAATTGATTATCAAGCACGGGGCAAATGAAATATCCGTTATGAAGAGTAGAGGTGCAAGCAGATTCCAGATTTTCAAGATATACTTTATCGAAACATCCATATATGCAGTTATTGCCGCAGTGGTAGGCCCAATGTTGGGAATGTTTATGTGTAATGTGCTAGGTGCTTCCAACGGATTTATGGAGTTTATCAATCGTACGGCATTGCCCATTAACCTGTCTCAGGATGTTTATTTGTACACCATATACAGTTCGTTGTTTTTCATGCTGACCATGTTGATTCCAGCATACAGAAGTTCCAGGATTTCCATCGTGGAATACAAAACAAAAAAAGCCAAAAAGAAAACAAGACCTCTATGGAACAAACTGTTCTTGGATTTCGTACTGTTGTTCGCATCTATATACGGATTATTGAATTTCCAAGATATGCAAGGGATTATGAATGTAAAACAAGCATCTGAAACAGGATTCTCCATTGATCCGATTATGTTCTTCTTGTCTACATTCTTTATTATGGGTGCAGGATTATTCTTCCTTCGAATTTACCCCACTCTCATCAAGATTATTTTCTCATTGGGAAAAGGCGCATGGTCTCCGGTTATGTATTCGTCCTTCCTTCAAGTCGGACGCTCCGGAGGTAAAGAGCAGTTTTTGATGCTATTCCTTATCGTTTCCTTGTCCGTAGGTATTTTTAATGCCAATGCAGCAAGAACAATCAATAGGAATATTGAAGATAAGGTGATGTACAATCTAGGTACGGATATTGTGGTGAAGCCGTACTTCGAAAGCAATGAAAAGCCGGGTGGTTCGGGACCGGCTCCCGGTATGGATGAATTACCGGATGCCGGTGGTTCAGGAGGTGAAACAATATTCAGTGCAGCACCTGTATTATACTTCGAACCTAACTATTACGAATACGAAAACTTGGAAGGAATTGATTCCATCACAAAAGTGTATCGGAATTCTTCGGTGACCACCAGAATTATGGGCTCAAGTAGTGATAATGTGGATTTGATGGGAATTATATCTCATGAATTCGGACAGACAGCGTGGTTCAGAGAAGATCTGCTGCCGTATCACTGGTACCATTACTTGAACTTACTGGCTGACAATCCAAGCGCCGTGTTGCTTTCGTCCAATTTTCAAGAGGACGGAGACATTCAGCTGCTGGATAATGTTACATACAACTGGGGCAAACAAAGCTTCACCGACGGAATTATATATGGATTTGTGGATTACTGGCCCACATGGAATCCGGTTTACAAGCACGACTTCTTGACCAATAAGGAAGTTCCGCCCAGATTGATTGTTGTCAACTTAAACTATTTGCACAACATGACATTTATGGAACCTTACGAAGTTTGGATTAAGAAAGCTCCGGATGCAACGGATATGAGTATTACCAATCAGATTACCGAAAAGAATCTGCGGATTACAGGTGTCGCGTATGCAACTCAGGAAATCATCAAGTACAAGAATGATCCGTTGCTACAAGGTATCAACGGAACCCTGACCATGAGCTTCATCGTCACAATGTTGATCAGCATTATCGGATTCTTGATTTATTGGATTCTGTCCATTCGTGACAGGGTGTTGCAATTTGGTATCCTGCGTGCTATGGGATTGACAAAAGCCAAAGTAATCGGGATGATTATTGTAGAGCAGATCCTAATTTCAGTGATGGCTATTTTTATGGGATTGGTGATCGGAAGTATTACCAGTCAATTGTATGTACCGTTGCTACAAATGATGTACGGTGCGGCTGAACAGATTCCTCCTTTCGAAATCGTTTCTTCCACAACTGACTATCTGAGAATATATGTAGTTGTCGGATTTATGTTGCTCCTCGGTACAGGAACACTGGCACGATTTGTATCGAGTATTAAGATGGATCAAGCTGTCAAGCTTGGAGAAGATTAAGGAAGACGGAGGATTGTTATGGATTATACTTTTAAGACAGAAGGCTTGTATAGACGATTTAAATCGGGTAGTGAAACAGTGGTTGCCTTAAATGATGTAAATATTGAAATACCCAAAAACAAGCTAAGTATCCTCAGAGGGCCCTCCGGCTCCGGGAAAACCACATTGATCAATATTCTCGGTGCTTTGGACCGACCCAGCGAAGGCAAGGTGTTTTTGGAGGATGTTGAAATAACAAAGATGTCGGATGTTAGAAGAGATGCCATCCGCAGAACCAAATGCGGATTCATATTCCAATCGGTTGCTCTTATGTCCAATATGACTGCATTTGAAAATGTTGACTTCGGCTTGAGAATCGCCGGTTCGAATAAAAGCAGGAAAAAAAGAGCGGAAGAGTGCTTGAAGCAGGTTGGTTTGGCAAAGCGTATGACACACAGACCTCAGGAGTTATCCGGAGGAGAACAACAGAGGGTTGCGATTGCACGTGCTATCTCCCACAGACCGCAAGTGTTGTTTGCTGACGAACCGACTGCAGAATTGGATACACAGACCGGTTTGCAAGTGGTTCGCCTGTTCAAGGCTTTAGTGGAGCAAGAAGGCATCACTGTTGTCATGACAACCCACGACGTGAACATGATGGAGGTTGCGGACTATGTGTTTAATCTTGAAGATGGGGTGGTGTTAGATGGACAACAACGTTGAAAAAAGATTAATGATCGAATGCGATAATTTAGTTAAGATCTATAAAACCGCAGAAAGCGAGGTTCTTGCTCTCCAAGGATTGGATTTGGAAGTGGATGAGGGCGAGTTGATGGCAATCATCGGTAACAGCGGAAGCGGAAAGTCCACTCTATTGAATATGTTAGGAGGTTTGGACCGTCCGTCTGCAGGAAAGTTGCTGGTTAACGGTGAGGACATTCTAAAGTTTGATGACAAAAAACTAAGAGAATACATGAAAAGTACTGTGGGATTCGTTTGGCAGAATAATGCGAGAAATTTGATCCCCTACTTGACGGTTACACAAAACATTGAATTGCCTATGATATTGTCCGGTAATACCGTAAATAAGCGGGAAAGGGTATTGGAGCTTTTGGATGCTGTTGTCATGTCCCACCGTAAGAAGAGTAAACTCAGTCAGTTATCAGGTGGTGAACAGCAAAGGGTGGCAATTGCCATTGCACTTGCAAACAACCCCAAACTGATATTGGCTGACGAACCTACAGGTTCGGTGGATAAAAAGACTACAAATTTGATTATGGATGTTTTCCGAAACATGAAGAATCAATTTGGTGTTACAACTGTAATTGTTACCCATGATACACAGCTTTCAAAATCGGTGGACAGGGTGGTAGCCATTCGCGACGGAAGAACAAGCAGTGAGTTCTTGATCAAAAAGTCATATGCACAGCAGTTGACCGAACTCGGAGATCAGGCTCTTGATCAAGCTATGGCCGGAGCCATCGACACCCATGAAGAGCTGGTGGTGGTTGATAAATACGGACGCTTGCAGCTTCCGAAGACTACCATAGATGAGTTGAAAATTGCAGGTAAGACGAATTTGAAGGTGGAAATGGAAGGCGAAAAAATTATATTGACTATGCCGTCCGGGGAAGACCTGAAGAATTTTAAGAGAAAAATTGCAGAACCCATTGATGAAATCGGGTCGTAAAGAAACTTAAAAATAAAGCAAGGAGTTGCGAAGGGAAAACCGATCGCAACTCCTTTTTTATGCGCTAAAAACTTTTAAACCTTGATCAATCGGTATTCATATTCATTTGGTTGCTCCGCTTGTATACTTGGATAAAGGTAATGATAGATATCAGTAGTTCTGGCTTCGATATCGAACAAATCCTTGCATTCACCGTCTTCCAAAGAGGTAACGTCTGAGGTTTTTGTAATGACCGGGATATTCGAGTATCGGTTGATGAACCCGAGAAGCTCCGCTTTTCCGGTGTTAAAACCCAGTATTCTGGCATAAGGAACAGAATTTTTGACAAAGCGATCAAATTCCTGCTGAGTGATTCCGGCCAAGATATTCAAAAGCAGACGTTTGATTCGTGTTGCCGGATAACGTTTTGTTACAGTATACCTTATGATGTCCGAAACATCTTTTGATTTATCAAGTGCATTTTTAAGGCGGTTCTCCAAACCGGGTTCCATAAAAGGATATTGGTTTAATCGAGAAGGACTGACCCTTCGTAAATAGATTTGAAAAAAGTCATTCAGTTTGTCAAGATTCAAAGGACATCTTTCCTCGGTACACTCTTTTTTCACAAGATTGTAAGTACATTCCGGTACCTGTTGTGCTACATACTCCGGAACTTTCCCGTACTTTAAAATTTGTTGCCGTATTGCCATGGCACTGTTAAAATGATGATCCGTTCCGATATCTGTGTAGGCAGCACCCTTTCGTTGAACAGGCAAAGGCTTTATGGATGAGCCCAGTCTGATAATCCACTTTAAGTATTCCAAGGCTAATATGTTGTTGGAACCGGATATCATATTGTCAGGCATGTCGGGAAAAACCCCATGCAAAGCGATATCCCTTGCCGCCGCAAACCCATATCCTTGATCCAAGTATTCTTTTAAAGGCTCTGTATATTTCTTGGGTTGTTGTGCTAAGATTTGTGCAATTTCTTGTAATAAATTCAGGTTCGGTGTTTCACATCCAAAGCTTATATGTGTGACACAACCGAGTGCATTGAGCAAGGAGACGCCTCCGCCGGCAAAGAACTCCGCACTGGAGGTTGCATAAACAAAAGGCAGCTCAATGACGCAATCAATACCTGAACGTAAAGCACATTCCGTTCGAATTTGCTTTTGGACCATTGCCGGTTCGCCTCGTTGGGTATAGTTCCCGCTCATGACACACAAAATATAATCCGGGTTTAAAAGCTCACGGGTTTTTTGAATGTGATACAAATGGCCGTTATGCAATGGATTGTATTCTGCAATGATGCCGGCAATGACCGGTTTTTTCATGTCATCCTCCAAACATTCCTATACATTGAATCTGAACAATACAACATCTCCGTCTTTCACGACATATTCCTTGCCTTCGGAACGCATCATGCCTTTTTCCCTGGCATGGGCCCAAGAACCGCATTCGACAAACACATCATAAGGTACGATTTCAGCACGAATAAAACCTCTTTCAAAGTCCGAATGAATTTTACCTGCTGCTTGAGGTGCTTTGGTCCCATTTTGAATTGTCCAAGCCCGCACTTCCGGTTCTCCTGCGGTTAAGAAACTGATTAAGCCTAAAAGCTTGTAGCCGGCTTTGATTAATTTAGACAAACCGGATTCATGAATGCCCAGTTCGTTTAAAAACTCTGTTTTTTCTTCTCCTGTCAAACCGCTTAATTCTTGTTCGATGCTTGCGCAAAATGTGATGATCTCCGCACCTTCCTGTTCGGCGATTTCTCTTAAGGAGCGGACATAATGGTTATCAGTATCTTCCACAATTTCGTCTTCGGAAATGTTTGCTACATAGATTACCGGCTTGGATGTTAATAAGAATAGATCTTTTGTGTACTCCAAGTCTTGCTCTTCGTATTGAAAACTTCTTGCAGGCTTTCCTCTTTCGAGCCACTCTTTCAGCCTTGTATAAAAAGCCATTTCAATCTTGTATTTCTTTTCGCCTGACTTCATCATTTTTCCGCATTTATCAATTTTGCGATCCAAAATTTCTAAATCCGAAAAAATTAATTCCAGGTTAATGGTTTCCACATCCCTTTTAGGATCTACAGAGCCATCAACATGTACCACATTGGGGTCATCAAAACAACGCACCACATGTGCGATTGCATCGGTCTCCCTTATGTGTGATAAGAATTTGTTTCCAAGACCTTCACCTTTGCCGGCGCCTTTGACTAAACCTGCGATATCCACAAATTCCATGATGGCAGGGGTGACCTTTTTAGGGTTATAGATCTTAGCCAAAACATCCAGCCGTTCGTCCGGAACAGCAACAACACCCACATTGGGTTCTATGGTGCAAAACGGGTAGTTTGCACTATCTACTCCCGCTGCAGTCAAAGCATTAAAAATAGTGCTCTTTCCTACATTGGGCAATCCGACTATACCAAGTTTCATATATCTTTACATCTCCTTTATTTTCAAGGGTTTGTGGCGTTTGTGCGGTGGTGTTTACACCATTTCTACACCATTTTAGCAATTTGCTACACTTCAAATTGCCGTACACCGTTCACTAAAA
>CALCRE010000270.1 GCA_937894465.1 uncultured Clostridia bacterium | reverse complement strand
TTCAAAAATCGCCATTAGGTGTTACTGGAATTTTAAGAGGCTGTGAATAGTAACGTAAAATAGCCATAAGGTATTTTTAAGTATATTCATATACATGCACTACAAAAAAGGAGCACAAAATTTATTGTTTTTTATAGTAGTTCATCGGATTGACCGGATCACCGTTAATTCTTATTTCAAAGTGAAGGTGCGGACCGGTAGAAGCACCGGTGCTTCCTACATATGCAATGGTTTGACCCTTCTTTACATATGTGCCTTTGCTGACTAACAGTTTGCTTGCATGAGCATACAAAGAGGAATATCCACCTCCATGGTCTATAACGATATAGTACCCGTAACCACCGGAATTGTACCCTGATGTTATGACCGTTCCACTGTTTGCAACGACAATAGCAGCACCGTAAGGACCTCCTATATCCAGTCCGGTGTGCATTCTGTATACACCGTAGATAGGATGAAGTCTTCTTCCGAAACTAGAATGTACCGTATAATCCGATGGCAACGGCCATGTGAATGTGCCTCCTACAAACTTTGTAGTAGATTGCATATTCTTAATCTTAGCCGCTAAATCCCGGGATTCTTGTTCTAATCGATCCTCTTGAGAAGAAAGTGCCCTTATTTGCTCCTGGGCTTCACTGACATTCTGCAACAATTCCGCCCTTGTGATCCTCAAGTTATCTAAATCAGATTTTGTTTCGTTAACTTTTGCTACAAGCTGGGTATAGTCGCCGCTTAACATGGATTTTTTTGTGTCCAAATCCTGACGCGCCACATCCAACTCCTTAATCACTTCATTGTCTTTTTGAGCCACCATCTTATAAATTTCTATTTTTTCAAAAAACTCTGTGATGTCACCGGATTCAAGAAACAGATCAAAAATCGTCTTATTCGAGTTCTCATACATAATACGCAGTCTTTCGGTTGCTTCTTCCTCACGTTTTTCTAGATTTTCTTCCGCTTCTGCGATGCTTGCTTGCACCTGGTTTATGTAAGTTATGATATTGTTCAAATCTGCGGTGAGTTCGGACAACTCTTTTTCTTTGATCTCTACTTCACCCTTCAATCCTTCCGCTTCATTCAACAATTCACCGGCTTTTTGTTCTTGCTGCCCCTTTTTATTTTTTATCGTTTCGATCTGATTTTCTATATACGACTTATTGTTTTCCAGATCCTTAACCGTGGCTGCAAGTCCCGTTATAGTGTGTACCATTATAACGAAAATGGAAATCACAATCACATATACTTTCTTCATTACTACTTAACCTCTTTTATAATTTTAAGTATTTATTCATTGACGTAATGCTTCCGAATACACCGATCCCCACTCCGAAGGCAGTGAAGATAACCGCTAAAATCACGCTTATATCGGATATTTTAACGAATTGGAACAAGTTAAAAAACATGCTACCTTGCGAATAGTAGTATATTAAAAACTGTTCATACACATATAACACCAAAAATATTGATATTATCGCACCTAAAACACCTAGAATCATTCCTTCAAGTATAAATGGCCACCTGATAAAATCTTCCGTCGCACCAACATATTTCATAATTGCGATTTCATTTTTTCTAGCCATCACCGTCAGCTTTACTGTGTTTGATATAATGGTAACGGCAATAAATGAAAGCAATAACGACAGTGCAATTGTCACCACCTTCATCCAACTGCTTAATTTTGTTACAATACTGACCACTTCTTGGGAATAGTCCGCTTTATAGATCCCCGGCACCCCCAACGCTTTTTCACTAATCTCAGCCGAAAAGGACGCATCCTCCAATGTCAACACAAACGACACGGGAAATATCTCTTCGCCGAATCCCTCCAACAATCGCTCATCATTACCTAACATTTCCTTCGCTTTTTGATAGGCTTCTTCTTTTGTTACAATTAATATATTGCTTACACCTTCTATGCTTTTAATTCGCTCATATGCTTTATTAATTTCATCTTCTTGCATATCAGGGTCACAATACGCCACAATCTCGGGAATGCTTTTCATGTTTTCGCTGTTGTATCGAAGATTGACTACTACAGTGGCTGACAAACCAGCCAATACCAATGTTATTAATACCATCATCAATGAAATACCCGACATGATTTTATTTTTCAGGATATTATTTAATCCTTCTTTAAAAACTGTAAGAATCATGTTAAGCTTCATTTCTGTAGTGTCCTCTCATATCGTCACGAACAATTCTGCCGCAGCTCAGCTCGATAACTCTCTTTTCCATCTTATTCACCATATTAATATCGTGTGTAGCCACAAGTATAGTGGTTCCCCCGGCATTAATCTCTTCTAACAATGTCATGATGTGCGAAGAGGTTTCGGGATCCAAATTTCCTGTGGGTTCATCAGCAATCAACAATTGAGGTTTGTTCACAATGGCTCTGGCCAATGCCGCCCTTTGCTGCTCGCCCCCGGACAATTGTCCGGGATAACAGTCCTTCTTATCGCCTAACCCTACCATTTTTAACACCACAGGTACCCTTTTTTTTATTTCCCTTTTATAGGCACCGATAATTTCCATTGCAAAGGCCACATTGTCATACAAAGTCTTTTTCTCTAACAATCTAAAATCTTGAAACACAACGCCCATGCTTCTTCTCAGATAGGGAATTTCGCTTCTAAACATAGAAGACACATCTCTTCCGTTAACAAAAACATCACCGTTTGTTACTTTTTCTTCACGCATCAGAATCTTGATCATGGTGGATTTACCGGAACCGCTTGGGCCGATTAAAAATACAAACTCTCCCGGATGTACTTTCAATGAAATGTTATCAATGGCCATAGCACCATTATTATAAACTTTTGTTACATTATTCATTTCTATCATTATAATTAACCTTACACCCTGATGTTCACTCTGTTACGGCTTATTTCTCATAATGCCTTCTATATAAAATATATTTTTCGGATTGACAAAACCCTTCCTGCCAAAGAAAGTAAATGTAATTCTCTAAAAATTCCAGTGGCATCATTATACACTTTTATGCAGCGTTCATCAATATGATCGAAAGTTTTGTTACACAAATGTTATATTCTTTACAGTGCTTTAAATCCTACATTCCTTTTGCTTGTCAATATAGGACAAGTACTTAGAAACGAGTGATGCTATTTTAAAAATAACAGCGTCATTAAAGTTTCGCACATCCAAACCGGTGATTTTCTGTATTTTCTGAATTCTGTATATCACTGAATTTCTATGCACAAATAAAACCTCTGCCGCTTTACTGATATTAAAGTTGCATTCAAACAAACCTTCAATAGTTTTAAACATTTCTTCGTCAAAGGTTTTATAAGACCCACCGGGAAAAACTTCTTCCAAGAAAATTCTGCAGGACTCTTCCGGGAGTTTATAAATCAACCGACCGATTCCCAACTTATTATAGTCAGCCACTTTTTCCTTTCCTTCAAAAATCCTTCCGGTAATATCAGCTATAACAGCATTTTGATAAGATTTTTTTAAATCAAGTAAAGAAGCTGATTCGGTTCCTATGGAAACCCTTGTATCTACCATCAACTCTGAACTGACATTGTCTTTGACCATATGAGCAATATCCGCAACACCTTTTTTCCGATCCGCTTCCTTGATCGTACGAACCAATAAATAGTTGCTAGCATTAATCTTAAACATGCTACTGTGAACTCTGTCAGGAAACATATTCTTTAAAACGCTCATACAAGCATTATCGTCTGCACCGGCTACCGATATAAGAAAAACCATTCGGGGTATTTCCACCGGGATGCGGAGTTCTCTGGCACGATAAACAATCTCATGTTCAGAAAGGTTTTCCATAATGATGCTTCGGAAAAAAGAAGCCCGGTCAAGACGCGAAAGGCAAAATTGATAGTAATGGGATACACTGACGGAAAAAAGATCCAACATTTTTTTTGCGGTTTCCGAATCAGAACAAATGTAAGTGAAAACATTGATTTTCTGCCCGGAATAAACCTTACGGAATGTATGTTGATCTATGATAAAACAATCCTCCGTATTTTTTAAAATATGATCAATGAAGGTATCCGGCAAACTACTCCCGATTTTACCGGTATCCGAACAAGCCAAAACCGTACCGTCCGGGTCCACTACACCAATTTCATGATCGATAATATCTATCACTTCATGAACCAAATCCTGATATGATTGCATTAATACTTAACCTTTCAACTGGAAAACATTATTATTGACATCATTATAGCATAAAGAACAAAGACACACAAAAGGGTATCCTTTTTGTGTGTCTTTCGTAAGTTTTTTGCACCTATATTATATTATACAGGTAATATTTTTTCAGTTTTTCCATCGAAAACGTGAACTCTTGTGGGATCGAACACCAACAAAACTTCATCATCCGGCTTGAACTTGTTGGAAGGATCCACACGTGCTGTAAAGTCTACATCACTAATTTTAACGTATAGATATGATTCAGCACCTAGTGCTTCTTTAACGTCTACAATACCTTCAACCACTGCATCAGGATACTGTTCTTGATAATGTGGCTCATCTTCGATGTTTTCGGGACGAATGCCCATGATGACTTCTTTATCAACATATCCAAGTTCTTCTAATTTTGCTCCTCTTTCTGCCGGCAAATAGATAGCGCTAGGTTTGATTGCCTTTGCTTCCACGGCTTGTGCCCTGTTCTTCAAAGCAGAACCTTCAACTTCACCGAAGTTTAAGGAAACACCTTTTCCATCTTTTTTAACTGTAGTTTTTACAAAGTTCATAGGAGGGCTTCCCATAAATCCACCAACGAATACGTTAACCGGCTTTTCGTATAGTACCTGCGGGCTGTCAACCTGTTGAATGAATCCGTCTTTCATAACAACAATACGGGTTCCCATGGTCATAGCTTCTGTCTGGTCGTGAGTAACGTAGATGATTGTGGTTTTTAACTTTTGATGCAAACGTGTGATTTCAACACGCATCTGAACTCTCAACTTGGCATCCAGGTTAGAGAGCGGTTCGTCCATCAAGAAGACCTTCGGTTCACGAACAATGGCACGTCCTAACGCAACACGTTGACGTTGCCCACCGGACAAAGCCTTAGGCTTTCTATCTAACAAATGCTCAATTTCAAGAATTCTTGCAGCTTCATAAACTTTTTTCTTTATTTCATGCTTCGGGGTCTTTCTCAGTTTCAAACCAAAAGCCATGTTATCGAAAACAGTCATGTGAGGATACAAAGCGTAGTTCTGGAAAACCATTGCAATGTCTCTATCCTTAGGTTGAACATCATTGATTAACTTGTCTCCAATGTAGACTTCACCGGCGGTGATTTCTTCAAGACCGGCAATCATTCTCAATGTTGTTGTCTTTCCACAACCGGACGGTCCTACTAATATTAAAAACTCTTTGTCTTCAATATCCAAATTAAAATCGTTAACGGCCATAACTCCGCCATGAGCAGATTCGTATTTCTTATAAACGTTTTTAAGTTTTACACCAGCCATCATGTACCTCCTGTACAAATAAATTAAGATTAGCCTGACTTAAGTAAATATACTACATATTATTTTAAATAACCGGTATTAAAGTAAACAAAAAAGTATATTATCATTTAGATATTATGCATAATATCCTCGCCTTTTTATATTCATTTAAAGCCACTTATCCATCTTTTACCGCAGTTTTCCATAAAATTATTCTCTGTTCATGATTCTGCGGGAGCTCACATTAAACCCGGCTATTCCGTATAAACACATGAATTTTTATTCATTCAACGAAAATCCTTATTTGCACTGGTTTTCCCGTATGGTATAATAACCGTAAATATCGTAGAAGAAGGTATCCTATAATTCATGAAAGTACTTCATATTATCGGCGGTGGAGACATTGGAGGAGCAAAAGCCCATGTTTTATCGCTGGTAAAGGAACTTAGCAAACATATAGAGGTTAAGCTGATCAGTTTACGACACGGTCCATTTGCAGAGGATGCAAAAAAAATGGATATTGATGTGCAGGTCGTTAAATCCGGCAACTTGTTTTCCGATCTTCACCTGGTTCGAAAAACCATTGAAGATGAAGGCTTCGACATTCTACATTCCCATGGAGCAAAAGCAAATATGTTTTCCGTGATGTTGAAGAAAAAAACCGGTATCACCACCATTACGACGGTACATAGCGATTACCGTCTGGACTATTTACACAGCTTTTTTAAGCGAATCACTTATGGTACCGTAAATACTATCGCATTAAGACATATTGATTACCATATAGGGGTATCCAATCAATTCAAAAATATGTTGGTCCATCGAAAATTCGACTCGGAACGCATCTATACTGTTTACAACGGGATTGATTTTGACATTCCCAAAAAACAATATGAACGCAGCCAATTGATCAGAAAATTTCAATTACCCATAACAGATCAAGATATCATAGTGGGTATCGCCGCACGTTTAGAACCGGTAAAAGGAATTGATACGCTAATCAAAGCAGCCGCTATTGTAAAAAAGCAAAATCCTCATGTAAAATTCTTAATCGGAGGGGACGGCGACCAAAAAAAACATCTTGTATCTTTGACAAAATCCCTGAACTTAACCGATACGGTGTATTTCCTCGGGTGGTTGAACGATCCGTATCAATTGATCGCAGTAACAGATATCAGTGTTTTAACAAGCATCAGCGAGAGTTTTCCATATGCCATTTTAGAAGGTGTCCGTTACGAAAAGCCTACGGTCAGTTCTGCGGTCGGAGGAATACCGGATTTGATTGATCATGAGGAAAACGGATTTTTGTTTACTCCGGGCAATGAAGAAGAATTAGCGGGATATCTATTGCGTTTATCATCTGACTGTACGATGCGTCAAGAAATGGGGCGTAAAATCTATGAAAAGGCATCGGTGCATTTTTCTCTGAAAAACATGTGCAGCACTCAGATTGATATTTACGAAAAAATAGCCGAATCCAAGCGGACAGCGAAACCGAAAGATACCGGTAGCAAGCAATGCGATTGCGTCCTGTTGGGTTATTACGGATACAACAATATCGGCGATGACGCCTTGTTATCATCTATTTGCAATAACTTAAAGCGTTTCAAGCCGGATATTAATATATTGGCTTTGTCCAGACATCCGAAGGAGACGCAAGAAATCAATCAAATCAACGCCATTTATCGCTTCAATTTGTTTAAAGTGATTCGATCATTGAAAAACGCCAAGCTGTTTGCATATGGAGGAGGAACATTGATCCAAGACAGCACAAGCACACGTTCATTGATGTATTACTTGGCATTAATGTATTTGGCAAAAAAAATGAATTTAAAAACCATGCTGTATGCCAACGGTATCGAACCGATTAATAAAAATATAAACAAAAAGCTTACAGGAAATATATTAAATAATGTGGACGTCATTTCCCTTCGGGAAGACACCTCGTTGAAGGAGTTAGAGAAACTGCGCATTACAAACCCCAAGATCGTCGTTACTGCGGACCCGGCTATGACTTGCACCGGCATACCGGCCGAGGAAGTGCCGGGCATCTTCAAAAGCGAAGGAATTCCGGTAGGTGCAAAATATGTGGGTTTCTCCATGCGTTATTGGAAGGGTTACGGCAAAAAGCACATTTCCGTGATGGCTGATCTTGCAGATACATTATATGATCAATACCGACTGGTGCCCGTTTTCATCCCCATGCAACACAAATATGTGGATGACTGCAAAATCAGTCGCGAAATCATTGCCAAAATGAATGAAAAAGGATATTTATTAAGCAATAAATACACCGTGTCACAAACCATCGGTGTCATTTCCAGTATGGATTTGATGATCGGTATGAGATTGCATTCCCTCATATTCTCGGCAAGCCAAAAGGTCCCCATGGTAGGAATCGCTTACGAACCGAAAGTGGATTGGTTTTTGAGGTATATCGGTCTTGAAGACTATTGTGCAGGTCCTGCCGGCAAAGCAGACATTAATACACTGCTGACCCTCTGTGACAAGGCATTGAAAAACAAAGATCTTATCCATGACATGTTGGAAAAGCGTACGGATACATTATATGAAAAATGCATGTACAACGCCAAACTGGCCATTGAACTCATGGAGGATGATTCAAATTGAAAAAAGACATTTTAGGTATAAAGATTGATGATGTCACCATGGAAGAAGCCTTGGAAATCGCTTTGTCATTTACCAAATGTGATTCGGCCAAAACCGTTTACACGCCTAATGCCGAAATTGCCATGGTTGCGTTGCAAGATAATGAATTTTTAGACATATTAAATCAAGGGGATTTGGTGATTCCGGACGGTGCCGGGGTGGTATTAGCTTCTAAGATCATCAACAACCCTTTACGTCAAAAAGTTGCCGGATTTGATTTAAGCTCTTCCATGCTTAAAGATCCTAGATTCCACGGGAAGACATTCTTCTTTTTAGGTGCAAAACCCGGAGTTGCCGAAAAAGCCGTTGACATGGTGAAAGTCTCTAATCCCAACCTGCAAGTCGTCGGTATACAACACGGTTACTTTAAGGAAGATGAAACACAACAAATCATCCGGACAATCAATAACCTGCAACCGGACATCCTTTTTGTAGGATTAGGTGCTCCAAGACAGGAAAAATGGATTCACACCCATAAGGATCATTTGAATGCCAAGCTGATCATGGGTATTGGGGGAACCATTGACGGCTTAGCCGGAGAAGTCAAGCGCGCTCCGGATGTGTTTGTAAAATGGAATTTGGAATGGCTGTACCGATTGGTCAAACAACCCAAAAGATTCGGCAGAATGTTGAATATACCTTCTTTTCTGTGTCAAGCAGTGAGATATCGAATGAAAACAAAAAAACAAATGAGTTAATAGAATGAATTTATAAAATAAATTAAATTAATAAATAGTCAAAAGACGGCAAAGCCGTCTTTTCATATATTAATATAATTTTTTATATAGTTTTATTGTCCCTCATCAAGCACTCATGCTTCTTTTCGGTCGCAAGGTGCGAATGTAATAGTCTCGATTGTATGTTCAGGGCACACTTCCACGCATTTTCCACAGTTTTGGCACTTATACGGGTCAATGACCGCCAAACTACCGGACATGGTAATGGCGCCATATTCACATACCTTGACACATCTGGTGCATCCGATACAACCATGGGAGCAAATATGTCGAACGGCAACACCTTTATCTCCGTTGGAACAAGTCACTGAAGTGATATTATGAGCCGGCATCATCTTTATGATCTTTTTCGGACAGGTTTCCGCACATAAACCGCATCCTGCACAAATCGGCTCAATCACCATCGCAATGCCTCTTGTTATTTGAATGGCATTCAAGGGGCATACCGCCGCACAATCTCCGAATCCCAAACAACCATATCGACAGGCGGAATGGCCGGCATGCAACTGAGATGCCGCAATACAGGAGCTCACGCCTTCATACTCATATTTATGAGTTGTAATTCCTTCAAAACCTGCACACATCACTCTTGCAGTAAGCTTTTCCGTCGATTCCGCATTAACACCCATAATCTCTGAAATTTTCTTCGTAACGGCTTCTTTACCCACCGAACACAAATTGGTTTTTGCACCTTCATTCACCACTGCCGTCGCATAAGCGACGCATCCGGAATATCCGCATGCTGCACAATTTGCACCCGGTAAAACATCAATGATCTCTTCAATCCGTTCATCGTTACTTGCAACGGCAAACTTTTTAGAAACCACAGCCAGACCGAGCCCGAATAGCAAACCCATCCCGCCTATAATTGATGCGGGAATTATAATATTTGTTATCATCATCTTACATTCCTCCTTACATCAACCGGCGAACAAGCCGCTAAAACCCATAAATGCCAGCGATACAAAAGCAGCCGCCACCAAAGAAATGGGAAATCCTTTAAAGCACTCCGGTATATCGCATAGCTCCAATCGCTCCCTGATCCCTGCAAAGATCACTAGCGCCACCATGTAACTGACACCTCCGGAAAACCCGAAAACAATAGATTCTAAAAATGTGTAATCTCTTTGGATGTTCAAGATGGCTACCGCTAGCACTGCACAGTTGGTGGTTATGAGTGGAAGATATATTCCCAATGCTTTATATAACCTGGGTAGCGATTTTTTCATGAAAATTTCCACCACTTGAACCAAAGCCGCAATAACCAATATAAAAGTAATGGTTTGAAGGTATTGCATACTCAATGGATCTAATATGTATTCTTGAACCAGCCAGGTCACTGCGGAGGCTATGGTCATGACAAATACAACGGCACCGCTCATACCGATGGAATCGGACAGGTTCTTTGAAACACCCAAAAAGGAGCATATTCCTAAAAACTTACTTAATACAAAGTTCTCTACAAATATTGTGGCGAAAACAATAATGATGATATCCTTCATGCCTCAACCTCCTTCTCACAGACTCTTTCCACACAGTTCATAGGACAAGAACCGCAATTTCGAATCGGCGTGGTTCTATCGGTGATTTTATTGATCAATCCCATTAAGAACCCGAGAATCATAAATCCACCCGGAGGTAACAGGAAAATTAGAATCGGTTGCATCTCACCTTTGATGAAGGTGTGACCGAAAATGGATCCTGCACCTAATATTTCTCTAACCGTTCCTATTAACGTCAAGGACAATGTAAAACCGATTCCCATACCCAGTCCGTCCACAAAGGAGTCCCATACGGTGTTTTTGTTGGCATAGGCTTCTGCCCTTGCCATGATAATGCAATTAACAACAATTAAAGGAATGAACAAACCCAAGGATTCGTTCAACTCCGGCAAATAAGCCTTCAGCATCAGCTCAATAATGGTAACGAAACCTGCAATCACCGTTATGTAAGCAGGAATTCGAATTTTATCCGGAATAATCTTTCTTAACATCGATATGAAAACATTGGAACCGATCAGGACAAATGTGGTTGCAAGTCCCATACCCAAAGCGTTTTCCGCCGAAGTGGTAACAGCCAATGTGGGACACATGCCCAACACCATCCTAAAGGTGGGATTTTCATTCAATACACCGTTTTGTAATATTTTAAAACTTTTCTTCATTTCAAACCCCCTTTTTCTATAAAGTGATCCAATGCGGCGTTCACCGCTTTTGTAATAGCCTTTGAAGTGAATGTTGCACCACTCACCGAATCAATTTCATTCTGCGCCGTACCGCTTGATTTTACCACCTTGAGAGTGGCCTCTTTGGCACCGACAAACTGATCGGTAAACCTTGATTTGGCCGCTTCTCTACCCAAGCCGGGTGTTTCATTATTGTCACCCATGATCACCCCGGTGACAGCCCCGGTTTGATCGATACCGGTCAAGACAACAACATCTCCGCCATATCCGGAGGTTACAACCATATATACATACCCCGCGACGGAGCCGTTTTTGTACCCGGTATCGACTTCCAATATGGTTGCACCATATTGTTCAATCTCCAGATTGAGTATTTCAGTCTCAAAGGAATCTGCATCCGGTAGAACCCTTTGCATATTCTCTTGTTTGGTCTTTTCTTCTAATGCTTTAATCTGTTCCTTGGTGATATCAAAGACAGCCGATACTGCACCTACCGTCACAAAACAGATGATTAGCAAAATCAATGCAGGTTTAAAATATTCTTTCATTTTTTTATTGCACCTCCGAAATTCTTCGGTATGGTATACCTGTCAATCAACGGTACAAGCAAATTCATAAACAGTATGGCGAAAGAGACACCTTCCGGTAAAGCACCGTACAACCTGATCACCGAGGTTACCACCCCGCAGCCGATTGCAAATATAATGCTTCCCTTCTTAGTCATAGGCGTAGTGGTGTAATCGGTTGCCATGTATACAGCACCTAGCAACAGACCTCCTGTGACCAAATGCAATAAGGGGTTTCCGTTAAACACACCTTCTCCTCCTAACATCCATGTAAGAAGTGCCACAGAGCCCAAATAAAACACCGGTATATGCCATGTGATCACCGTTCTAGCCAAAAGCCAAACAGCTCCGATCAACAAAGCAATCACGGATGTTTCTCCGATACATCCCCCGATGTTGCCTAACAACATATCAGACATATCAGGTAATACCGCTCCTGCTTCGGCCTGCTTCATGATAGCCAAAGGCGTCGCGGAAGACACTGCGTCTAAGCCGGGCTCCACCCAAGTGGTCATAGCTTGTGCAAAGGAAATGATCATGAAAACTCTTGCACCTAACGCCGGATTGATGAAATTGTACCCGATTCCACCGAATAATTGTTTTATCACCACAATAGCAATAAAACAGCCTAATATAGCCATCCAAACCGGTAATCCGGGAGGTAAGCTCAATGCCAGCAGCAATCCGGTGACGATTGCCGAGCAATCACCGATCGAAAGGGGTTTCTTACGAATCTTTACCATAATGTATTCAAATACAACACATGAAACGATACACACAGCGATTAATAGGGCCGCTTTCCATCCGAAAAAATAGATTCCGGAAAGTGCAGCCGGCGTCAGTGCAATCACAACATCCAACATGATTCTTCTGGTCGTGATATGATCACGTATGTGAGGCGATGCTGAAACCAACAAATTCTTCTCCATGATTATTTCCCTCCTTTCACTTTGGGTTGTTGTTTGATCAATGTTTTACCCATTCTTATGGATTGTACTAAATATCGTTTAGCCGGACAGTTATAGGTACAACTTCCACATTCCATGCAGTCCATTATGTGATATTTATGCAATTGATCCAAATCACGTCTTCTGGAATACAAGTCAAGATACACCGGCATCAAAGACATGGGGCACCTGGTAATGCAACGTCCACATCGGATGCACGGGGTTTCATCCGGAGGATCACCTAACTCTTCTCCGAGTGCCAAAATGGCATTGTTTTGCTTTAATATGGGCATATCAATGTTGTAATTGGCAATTCCCATCATAGGACCACCCATAATAACCTTTTTAATCTCTTCGGTCACACCGCCGCAAAAATCCAATAACTCACGAATGGTTGTACCTAACACCACTTCCACGTTACCGGGGTTCTTAACCGCAGTGCCGTCTACCGTCACTCTTCTTTTTACTAGAGGCATACCGGTTTCCAAGTATTTGGATATAAACGAAACAGTGGTTATGTTCAAGACAATGGTTCCTACATCCGAAGGCAATCCACCGGATGGAACTTTTCTTCCGGTCAATGCAGAGATGAGCATTTTCTCAGCACCTTGAGGATATCTCGTGATCAAGGGTTGAACTTTAATTTTTGTTCCTTTTACAGCTTGACTCAATATTTCAATGGATTCCGGTTTATTATCCTCCACACCGATGATGATATTGGGGATTTTTAAATATTCCCCTATGATCTGCATTCCACGGACCACATGTCTTGTGTGTTCTAATGCCTCCCGATTATCTGATGTGATGTACGGTTCGCATTCCACTGCATTGACAATCAGTGTGTCGATATTGGCCTCATTCGGCAGATTCAATTTCACATGGGTGGGAAATCCGGCACCTCCTAATCCCACAAGACCGGAAGCTCTAATGGCCTTTACAAACTCATCCAAGTTTCCTATTTTCGGAGGCCTCACACCTTCATATACCTCATTTTCCCCATCCGACTCAATGATCATAACCGGAACATTATTACCCGCATATGTCAGTATAATGTCCATCTTCACCACTTTTCCGGATACACCGGAATGGATCGGTGCCGACACATATTTGTCTGTGTCCCCGATGACTTGGCCGACTTTTACATGGTCACCTTTGTTCACCGTCGGTTCACAAGGAGCACCTATGTGCTGCAACATAGGCACCACAATGGTCTTAGGCGCCGGCATCAAAATGGTTTGGTCCTGCGCGGTATTCTTGATATGAGGCAATGTCGCACCTTGTTTAAACGTTTTCTTTCTTAACATCTGTTACCTCTTCCTACTTCATACATTTTGATAAAATTTATTGTGTAATACTGTATACATTGTGCATAAATTATGAAAAAAAAATATGAGCTACTTGTGAAAAATTAGACAAAAAAAGTGCCTCCCTTTCAGGCAGCACTTTTCGTTTTAAACACACAATCCGGGGCATCAATGTAACCCCATCGGCCTTGAGAGATATACGACTTTGTTACCATCGCATATATCCGTAATAATGGGCTTGCCTTTATATTTCACTAGCATGAAGGTGTATCCGCGTGTTCTTAAGCCATCCCAATGGTAGATGACGATATTTCTGTCCACGCCATGTCTTCTGATGAAATACCTAAGGTCTTTTGCGGAATCCACTTTAGAAATATCCAGAATTTCTGCAAACAACCTTTTGATACAATCATCTTCCCTGTTCGGCATATATTCTTCACCGGAGATTAAATCTTCGATTTTCTCCTTAGAATAATCCTTCACGGCTATGATATAAGTATCCTTATATTTCTTTTGTTTATATTTTAGCCAAAATCCCATTACACTACCCCCAATTTATAAATTTTAAACTCACCACAATACAACCATATTTTATCACTAATATTATAGTACAAACAGAAACATTTCGCAACATGTAAAATGCGTAAAATAAGTAAAAGCATGATTACCTATATATCCATCCACGCATTCCAATATTCCAATCGCATATTGTTCACTTTTACAAAACCCAATTTCCGATAAATTCGTATGGGTTGTTCCTTATAAGCATAGAGGAAAACCAAATTATCCGAGCACGCTTGGTGCATGCGGAGGGCATGCCGGACAATTGCCGTGGCATATCCTTTGTTACGGTATTCCGGAACGGTGTAGACATTATCAATAACGCTGGTCCTGTATTCACTCATCATTACCAAGGACGCAACCGCCACCGGTTTATCCTTTTCATACACACACCATAAATAGTAACCCTCACCGGGTAAAAGCTTGCGAATCACCGTCCGGTTATACACCCCTTCTTCATCATCCGAAAACATATCCAGTATACCTTCCTCTGTTTGAACCCTTTTTACCCGATTAGAGTAATTCGGTAAAGATCCTGTTTGACCTTGCGGGTAATAGAAAAAGGCGCCTTCCGGGTATTTCCCCACGGAATATCCGTTGTTTCTCAGCGGTTGTGACATAATCCGATAAGCCTTTCTTTGAAAGGCGGTATAGATCACCGGTGTCAAGCCTTTTTCCACATAAAATTCCGTCACTTGTCTTACTTTAAGATCCAAGTCTCCCGACATATCGGTGATTACTGCATGGTTGCACATATGAGAACCCGGGTTTTCCCTATCGTGATACAACAATCCATACGGCAGTTTAACACATTCCGCAATTCTTTTCGGGTAATGAATATGGCTTTGAGCAATTCGAGAAACGATGCTTTGAGTAAAGAAAGTCATGTCGGTTCTCTTTTACACCGGTATCCCGAACAATTGCCGTAATTCTTCCGGTGTCACTGATGCACCGTATTCAGATATCTCAAAAGCTTCTAAACAACGCAATGTTTCTTTTGCTTTATCACCGTATATCATGCGGTATGATTGAAGTACTTGGGGACCTTTAAGATATTCCGATCTGGCTAATAACCACCTTCTGCACCATTCTATGCGTCCTTCCCGATCATGAGGTACTTTGTCCAACGCTCCGTCCAGCCAAGGAAGCCATTCGAAAAACTGAGAATCATGATGATACAGCATTTTGGCTTTAGCATCCAGATACTCTTCTACATCCACCACCATATCCGGTTGCAATCTATTAGGCTTTTTAAATCCATCACCCATATATAGAATGATAGGCTCATATTCTAATGCAGGTGATTGGGGACACACTAAGGGTACTCTTAATAAAAAGGATGCATCCTGAACCAAAAGCCCGGTATTACGGTGATCGGTATGATAATCGTTTATTCTGTGCGTCACAATAACATCAGGTCGAAAAGAACGGATTAAACTGATTAACTCGTCTCTATTTTTTAAAGTATTTTGTAAGGTGCAATCGTCATTATCCATGATTCGATACAATATACCAAATTCTTCGGCAACTTTGCTTGCTTCTTGAAAGCGTCTTGCCTTTAAATCCTCTCTTGTCAATTCGTGGTGACCGGCGTTCCCGTTGGTAGCCGAAACAAACATGACTTTTCCGCCGCGTTGAAGAACATTCATGGCAATTCCACCCACTTTGCTTTCACAATCGTCCGGATGGGCTCCTATCGCCATTAAACGAATGTTTTGTCTGTTTATCATATTGATTCCTCCGATCAATGCAGTATTAGAATGATGGGAAAATTATATCATAAATTGATCACACGTGAACTATTTTAAATTTCCGGTATTTATAGATTTTGAAATTTTAAAATGATATTGAGAAATTGACCAACTGTTGATACAATAATGTTATATACAATAATTTGCTGCATGTGGAGGGATCATATGGAAAACAATGAAATGATGCAAAGCGGCTCGACAGACAATACACTATATAACGAAATGACGGATATTCATGTGAGTATCAATACAAAGGAATTGAAGAGTATGGCAAGCTGGGCAAAATTCAGAGGAATTATGGACATTATTGTTGGTGTCTTGAGCAGCTTGGGAATCATAACAGCTATATATGGTATTCCCCAAATCATAGCAGGAATTAAACTGTTGGAATCAGCTTCAGCACTCCAACAAACCATACAAACCAATAACCAAGCCAAAATGACGGAATTTTTTAGCAACCACCGGCAGTTCTTCATGATATCCGGAATTTCCACCATCGTTAAAATTGCATTTTCATTCTTAATCATTGTAGTGTGGATCGCATTCTTCTTTATCTTTTTTAGAGAAATAATCAACCAACCGGAGTTACGGGAATTCTTCAATCAGGAAAACTTTTCGACCTTTTAGAAGAAAGATTGACCATTTACTTTGTTTTATTCACATTTTGCTATATAATGGTCATGTAATCATGTAATTTTCATAATTTCATTTAGTTTGTTCAAGTCAGAGATTATTGCAAGCAACCCTAAGAGGAGGTGATATGTCTTCCGGTGCATGTTAATAATCATGCATTATGTCGGGTGGTTTCTAGCGGTATATGCACTAAACATGTCTTTTGGCATATGTGTTTGTTAAGTATAGTCTAAAGTCTATATAGGGGTGATACAATGGAATTCAAAATGCAGTTAAATCAGGAAGAATTGGATGTTTTAGAAGGCAAGCAAGGTGAAACATTACAAAAAATAATGAAAACCGTAGTACAATACGGTGATCTGTACGGAGCAAAAAAATTTGTACCGATCACAGGTCCGTCTCACTTTGCCACATCCTTCGGCCTACAACACTTGGAGGCTATGTTCGATATATTAGACGAAATGATCAAAAACGGTATAAAAGCCAAGACATCTTTTACCGTGAATCCGAAGCCTTTTGATAAAGAGCATGTAAAGGTTACCGGTGGTCAAAAAGGTGCTTTGAGAAAAATATACGGCAGACAAAGTGAATTGGAAGAGAAATTAAACGCATTGGGCATAAAAGATAATCACGCTTATACATGCACAAGTTATCTCGATGAAGTAAAGGATACACCGGCCGCAGACAGTATACTGGCTTGGTCTTATCCTCCATCAGTAATTTATGCCAATTCGGTGCTAGGTGCAAAAACTAATCTGAATCCGCCTTTGATCGATCTTTTCTGTGCAGTTTTAGGGAAGGTACCGGAATACGGATTATTGACCGATGAAGGACGGAAGGCTACATGGAATGTTGTTTTAAACACTCGTAATATGCCTAATCCCCATATACTCGGGCACGCTATTGCAATGAAAACGCAAGGTGAAACTCCCTACATTCAAGGTGTCGAAACGTTCCTAGGGCGTAGAATTGAAGAGGGCTTGCAAGATGCTTTAAAAGATATGGGTGCGGTATTATCCACTAGTGGAACAAGCTTGTTCCACGTAGACCACATCACACCGGAAGCAGTTAAAATGGGCAAAAAGCTAATGGTCGAACATCCTCAAGTATACATAGTGGACGACGAAGAGTTGGCCGATCTGGAATTATCCTATCCCTCACCTTGGAAAAAGAAAAATGTAAAGCCCGCGGCATGTTTCATCGGCTGTCCCCATTTGACTACAAATCAGATCGAGTATTGGGCCTCCACTATCTTCCGAGGATTGAAAATGCACGGAAAAACAAAGGTATCCATACCGACTTATCTTTGTGCGGCACCAGACGTAATAGCACGTTTCAAAACAAATTATAATCTGAACACCAAGGTTGAAGAAGCCGGCATTCAGTTCACCGGCTTATGCCCGGTTGCATTTATGAAAAATTCCAAAATGCTATTGAAACCGGTGGTGACCAATTCTAATATATTGCGAATGAATGCGAATATCAGATATTATAACGATTCAGAGTTGTCCAGTATTATCGCAACCGGGAGGTGTCTATAATGAGTAAGAGTTTTAACGGACGAGTAGTAACAAAAGGTAATCTCTCAGGGACAGCAGCGGTTGCTGCACAAAAGTTAGATTTAACGAAAATATTAGAGCATCAGGCATTACAAAAAGATGTGGAAGGCAAAATATTATGTTTGCCAAGTGCTGCAGTGTCAAATTTCGGAGGCTTGTATCTTTTGACCGCTTGTAAAACAGGTCATGCACCGGCTGCCATGTTGTTTTCCGATTCCATTGACACGGAATCGGCATCCGGTATTCTACTTGCAAGCAATTGGCTTAATCATATCATCATCGCAGTGGATCAATTAGGACAAGAATTCCTTAACTCAGTAAAAAGCGGTTCAAAAATAGAAATCAAAGATACCGGTGAAGTCATTGTTTCATAAAAATTAATAAAGTAAAAAGTAAATAAAGCATAAAAAAACCTTCATATACCGAAGGTTTTTTATGCTCTATTTTCAGCTAATGCTATTTTATTGATAATAAAAACAGTCGCTTCTTCTACAAAGTTCATTGTGCTATCGATTGTTACCAATTGATTCGACGATATATCTTGATGTTGCTTACCCTTATACCAATTATACAGTATGTTTTCTTTATGTTTTTCAATTTCTTAAGCAAATATAATATCACTTAAACTTATTGGCTTGGTCGTTTCGAGGTGAACCCAAAAATGATCTTTGTTATCCTCTCTCAACGCCAATTCTATTTCAACTTTTTCACTTTCCTGATGATATAGCCCGCCGTAACCTTTGGTTAATTCATCGGGATACTCTAACCTAAATGGAGTCCACACAACAATAGCCCAGTACGAAATCATAGTGTTCTGAATTTCTTTTTTCATATAAAAACTCAGTTACATGATCAATCCATTCATCGTTATTCGTTAGCATTCCCCAACGTTCATCACCGACACATAAATGCGATGCTTTTTTAAAATCCGACACATAACCGGCCCGGTTATGCACTGCATCGGGAGCTACAGAACCTAAATAAAATTGAGATAGATCCTTGATTGCTTTAGAAAAAAGCCGTTGTATATTCTTTGCTATATGCAAATGTGTCATCTGAAACGGCATAATTCAATATCCAACCTTTTTTTATAAATTTTCCGGGTAACGCCCTTCTAGAACCATTTTTGCAATGGCTTCCTTTACTCTGGGTTTGTCATCGGCATACGTTACTCCGTGCCACAATTCGTGAGTCTTTAAAACTTTCACTTGAGCCATGCCGGAATTTAACATCTCATCCACTGCAAAAGGTAGATAAAATTCATTCATTTCGAGATTTTTACTTTTGTCTGTCAAGAACAAAATAAACTTATCTGCCAGCGACTGAAAGAACTCCGGGGTAAATCCCCAAATATTCATCGATACGATGGTTTCAGGATTAATTTCCACCCATTCGGATGTTTCTTCATTAAAGTATTTCGGTCCGTCATAAAACACCTTAATTTTGGTTCTCTCAACAATCTCTTTCAGATTGTCGGATTCATCCATTGTACAAGCTCCTCTTGCCACATGACCGAATTCGGTCAAAGTGTTTTTTAGAATATATCCCACCATACAATATCGGTATGGTTGTGTTTGTTCACATAAATAATCATGGATCAATTGAAAGGCTTCCCTTCCATAAAAGTCATCTGCATTGATCACACAAAAAGGATTTTTAACGACCTCCCTGGCAGAGTAGACAGCATGTCCGGTTCCCCAAGGTTTCGCCCTGTTTTCAGGAACTTTGAAGCCTTCCGGGATATCGTTGATATCTTGGAAAACATATCGGACTTGCACCTTCTTTGCTATTTTGTCCCCTATTTTCTCCTTGAAAAGCTCTTCTATATCCTTTTTAATGATGAATACTACCTCTTCAAATCCGGCCAAACAAGCATCATATATGGAGTATTCCAAAATACTCTCTCCTCCGGGGCCGAAGGAATCCATCTGTTTCAAGCCTCCGTAACGGCTTCCCATTCCTGCAGCCATAACAACCAGTGTTGTTTTCAAGTAAGCTCCCTCCTTCATATGCATAGTTCCATTGTACACCCATTTATAATGTTAATCAATGGAATGTTTTCGACCCGAAAACCATTTCACCGTCTGTTGGTAGGACATATGTCCTCCGAAAATATCTAAAGCACTCCCTATGGTGACATTGATCTTTCCACGACCGGTTTCATTTATTACTTCCAAATCATCAAATCCGGAAACTCCTCCTGCATAAGTCACAGGAGTAGATGTACAGTCAGCCAGCAATGCAGTCAATTCTTTGTCGATCCCCAGTTTCTTTCCTTCCACATCCACTCCGTGGACCAAAAGTTCACTACAATATTCTTCTAGGAACCCTATGTTTTCCTTTGACAAATAAAAGTCAGTGAATTGCTGCCAGCGATCGGTGACGACATAATAACGGCCTTCTTTTTTTCGGCAACTTAAATCTAAAACCAACTGATCCTTTCCTGTGATACCAACGAGTTTATTCAAGTGATCCAAATCCAGTGCACCGTTATGAAATATATAGGAAGTGACAATGACATGGGAAGCACCTTTTGTAAGGTAATGCAAAGCGTTGTCAGCATGGATCCCACCTCCTATTTGTAACCCTTGCGGGAATGCTTGTAACGCCTCAATGGCGGCTTTTTCATTTCCCTTACCCAACATGATCACATGACCCCCATACACCCCATCTTGTTTAAACAAATCTGCATAATAGCCGGCAGGCCTTTGAGAAACAAAGTTTTCAACCGGTTTTTCGTTTTGATCCAATGTACTGCCTACTATTTGCTTGACTTGTCCATTATGCAAGTCGATACAAGGCCTAAATTCCACAATTACCTCCCTGGTATCCCTGATCCTTTATTTGTTTACAGATTATCATAGCACATATCCAACTCTTTTTGCAGCTTTCCATATTCCGCATAGAGTTCCGGTCGATTTTCTTTAGACATTTGCTCGAGCAAATCCTGCAACCTTGCTTCCTTTTCCATAATCAATTTTTCATTTTCCAAAAAGCGTTTGTTTTCCTCTTCTTGCTCTTCTAACTTCTGTGTCCGAACAGGATCCTTTTTCGTTCTCACCTTAACATCCGGTTTCGCCTCTTGTTTTTCAACGGGTTTTTTCCTTCCGGCGTTATACTGCATGTATCCTTGCGGATACGATACAAAACCGTAATCCTTGATTTCAAGGATCCTGTCCATACAGTGAGTAAGAAAGTATCGATCATGGGAAACAGCTATGACCGAACCCTTGTAGTCGGAAATCATGGATTCCAAACTGTCTCTCGAGTCAGCGTCCAAATGATTGGTAGGCTCATCCATGATGAGGCAATAAGGATTGTTCATCAACAATATGGCTAATTTCAACCGAACCTTCTCACCACCACTTAAATTACAGATAGCTTTATCCACCTCATTACCAAAAAAACCGTAATCCGATAGTATTTGCTGTGCTTGTTTCCGGTCAATGTCAAATGTATGACACACTTCTTCGCATATGGAAACATCTTCATCGGAAAACGCCACAGTCTGACCCATATATCCGTATTTGACCCAATCTCCCAATGAAATCTCGCCTTCATAATCCTCATCGGCACCAATCAATATATTAATCAAAGTAGTCTTACCGCAACCATTGGGTCCTACAATACCTACTCTTTCACCGCCTCGAATTAGAAATTCCGCATGATCAAAAATCTTGATATCTCCGAAAGATTTGCTAAAATTCTTCGCATGAGCAATTTCTGCACTTACATGAACCGAATCTACTTCCTTGAACTTTAACAACAGATTATTTTTCAAATGGTTTTGGGTTGCTTCGTTTGACATATGATCCAAAGATTCGGTCAATCGTTCCAATGTTTTTTCTCTGCTATGAAAAGCACCTACGTTACTACGGCTTTTTAAATCTTGAATCAACTGACGTGTTTGTCTTATTTCCCGAGATATTCTTTTCTTTTCTTTTTGATAAAAACTTTGTCGTTCTCTCTTTTGGGCAATATAGGATGTATACCCGGATGCTTTGCTCTCCACTGCAGTTCCATTACTCAGTTCCACAAAGCGGGTGGTTACCCGGTCAAGAAAATACCGATCGTGGGATACTAATAGCACACCTCCCCCGTAGGTGGACAAAAAGCTCTCCAACCACTCCACAGCATCTAAATCCAAATGATTGGTAGGCTCATCCAACAAAAGTAATTCGGGGCTTTCCAGCAAGATCCAGGCCAATGCGACCCGGATTTTTTCTCCTCCGCTCAACTTTGACAAAGGCACATGTAGCGCTTCTTTTTTTAAGCCCAATCCGTTTAAAATTTTTGACAATGAAGCTGTTACCTGATATCCTTCCAGGCTGTTAAACTGATCCAGTGCTTTTTGATACTCATGCAACAAACAATCATATTCCGAATGACTTTGGACATGGCTCATCTGATGTTCCAGATCACGGATTTGTTTCTCAATTCGCTCGATTTTTTCGTATTCTAAAGCGGTTTTATCTTCAAACAGCTCTTCCACATCGGCACTTTGGGATAAATAACCGGTCTTAATGCCATGGGCTTTGATCACACTGCCGGAATCAGCTTTCTCTGTTCCGGTTATAATTTTCAATAACGTAGTTTTACCGGCACCGTTTGCACCGATCAGTGCAACCCTGTCCCCTTTTTGGACCGTTAAACTGACTTTATTTAATACAACTTTGTGTTGATATTCCTTTACAATGTCCGTAACTGATAATAAACTCATTACATCCTCCGTTGAAATAACAGGTACATACTTCACGCAATGTACCTAAAATTATATACATGTTGATATCAGGAGTTTACAACGGGGTTTACCGAAAAAGAACTGCGGTAAATATTTCAGGACAGCAAAAACAGGGAATAGAAATCATCAATTCTTCTATTTTCTATCATGCCGGCTACCCGATGCATACTCGCTTCGTACAGATGGCAACCGATTAAGCCTGCCCGAAGCGAATGCCGGAATAGCGGACTTTTGCAACATAAGAAATATTCAACATACAAAAATCCTTCCTTCACTAAAATTTAAAAAGAGGTGTGCTTTGTTCACACACCCCATTATATTCATAAACCGGTCCAAAGTCAACCGTTCAAATATTCTATAGTCATTCCTTCCGGGCAACACACAGTCAGCTGATGCAAAGCCCTGCTACATGCAGTGTAAAACAGCTTGCGCTCTCCTTCACCGGTGAACATATCATCAGATGTCGTAACAACCACGGCAGCGTCAAATTCCAGCCCTTTTGCCAAGTATGAAGGAATAACCGACACACCGTGATAATATTTCATATCCTTACTATCCACTAATCGAATAGGCCATTTAGCTTTTAAAGCGTTATATAGGTTGACCGCTGTTTTTTTACTTCTGCTGATCAATGCCAAAGACTTTTTATCCAGACTATACTCCCGGACTAGTGCGGATAAATTTTCAATCAATTGCTCCCATTGTGCAAAATGTATTATTTGAGGTTTCGGACCATGTCTATTGACTGCTTCAGCTTCATCCGTTTTCAATCCTACCAAGGAATTACAAAAATCAGTAATTTCATAGGTGGATCGATAGGATTTGGGCATATGGATGTGATGAAAACCTTGGTCAGATGCCAAATCTTTGATAATTCCCATTTCCCCCACATTACTCAATGGATTAATCGCCTGATTCATATCTCCTAATAATGTGAATTCCGCTCGCTTGTAATATGCCTTCACAGCCATTAATTGCATCGGAGTATAATCTTGTACTTCGTCTATGACTACATGACGAATCCTTTTTCTTGCATCATCTTCCTTGTTAAATCTCGAATAGATATATACACAAGGCGCCAAATCTTCAAAAGGCACGATTCGTCGTTTAAAGTTGCTCAATGTATTTCGAACTCCCCCCTCAAACTCTTTTTCCGCCACTCGCTTTAAAAAGTTGACATAAATACTTAAAGGATTCGTAGATGTCATTTGACGAACGGTTGCTCCGATATCAGCAAACTTTTCTGATATCCTCATACGGGACACAGCCTTTGCTTCTTTCATATCCATATACTCACCTGACTCCCACAGTTCATCGGCCGTTTCCTTGATCAACTTCTTCTTTACGGAGTTTAACACATCTTCAATGTATGTTTTAACCCGCTCCATCCGATAGGAGTATTGCAATGACTTACCGGACTTATAGAGCTCCAGGAGATTTTCTTTGTAGATCAATACTTGGTCATCCACAATAATATCTTTGAAATCCGGTCCGTGGTCAAAATAGCGGTTTATATAGCGTTCCAACAAATATGCAAATTCCAAGGAGTTTTTCCAGTACACGTATTTATTTTTATTAGGAGCATTTTTTGTTTTTAAATATCGCTCCATTAACTCGCCTTGTGAAAACACCTTATAATTTGACTTTAATACCAGCCCGGCCAAATCCCGGAAAGTTTTCATAACCACATTTTGTTCTCCTAAATCTGGCAATACTTCGGAAATGTAGTCATTAAATATATCGTTAGGAGTCAGGGAAACAATTTGGTCGGCTTTAATTTTATCCCTATGTTTATACAGCAACCAAGCAATCCTGTGAAGCGCAACCGATGTTTTACCGGAACCTGCAGGACCTGTGACCAACAACACATTGGCATTTCGGTCACGGATAGCCTTATTTTGTTCTTGTTGAATCGTTTTAATAATGGTGGACATCTTCTCATCGGTATTACCCGATAATATTTCCTGTAGAATTTCGTCATCTATTTTAATACTCGTGTCAAAAGCGCCTACAATCCTGTCATTCTCTATTTTAATTTGCCTTTTTAACATCATTTCGGTTTGTACAGTACCACCGGGGCTCTCATAAGACAATTTCCCCATTCGATCTTCATAAAACAAAGAACAAATATCGGCACGCCAATCACAGATCAGTATTTCCCGATCTTTCTCCAATGTTGACGTCCCAATATAAATCGTTTCAGTTTCCAAGTCAGGATATCGAAGGTCGATTCTTCCGAAGTAAGGGGTTTTTCTTAACAATAACAAGTTATAATAAGTTTGCTTGGCATGCTCGGCACCATTCAGAGTGGTTTTTATCATTTGGATGTATTGCATATATTCCGTATACTTTTGCATATTCCCTGTGAATGCACCGACATCTTCCCACAATCCTCTATTCAAATCCCTGTATTCATTCTTTAACCGTTCTCTAATATCGGTGTACTCATTAATCTTGTCTTCCAACACAGCAATGATATAGTCAAGATGCTTTCGCTCCAATTGCATTTCTCTTTCGGATATCGCCATTTAAACCCTCCATATCTCTTGCACATAAAAAAATCATTGATCTATTGTATCAAACGTGTAAATTTATGTCAACCTGTCACAAACCTTCATCAAACATAGGATGTCCGACACTAAACTTTTGACTCACGATATTTAACGGTTTTTTTTGAATGCGTAAAAAATAACAAAGCAAATCACTATAAAAGAGCCGAGAAAACCAAATACCGGGTATATTCCGTAAATCAAAGCATCAAAACCCACGGGCAATGCAATCATAGACAACAAACTCAAAATAATCGCCCCTGTCACCGGCCGTATATTCATATTTTTACGTATTCGTTCAATGACAATGGTTCCGGAATTGAACCCGCTGTACAATATGCATAACATCAGCACACACATGAAGACTATTCGAATCGGAACCAATTCCACGCCCGCCATATCCAGCATGGGAAAACTGTGATTCCCATGATACCAAAGGGTAAATATGAGGTTAAACACAAATGACAGTATAAATAAAACGGCGCCACCTGTCACTCCTCCCACAACGGCGCTTTTTCTAGAGTCGGCAGCTTTACAAGCTTTGCACAACATATCAGCAGAAACAAATGAATTATAGCCTATGTACAAAATTGCGGACAAAAACCAAGAACGATATCCGGTCACTAAGTACGAAAATGTGTGAATCAGCTGTCCTGACACGATCGTAAAAAGGACAGTACCGGTTCCGGATAAAATAAGTAAGCGCATCCATCCTGCCAAAGGTTTGTTTTGTATATCAAATACACAATAAAAAACAAACAAAATCACATAAATAATATATCGTAAATAAACAGGTATCGCATGAATTTCATCAAGAATCTTTGTCCATGCACTCAACATCAACACAAACAAACAAAAAGAAAAAAGAGTTCCGACCAAACCGGCAAAGGAAGCAAAGAAAGGTCCACCTGTCGCTTTGTAGCAGTCAGACAGTTGATAGGAGCCTGTACGAAAGCACATGTTAACTAATAAAAAACCTACAAAAGAGAAAATAGCCGAAGCTGTTAATATACCGTAAAAGCCGCTCATCCCATAAGATGTAAAAAAATGTATAATTTCATTTCCGGATGCAAAACCCACTCCAATTACAGAACAAGCATAAATCATACCAATGGAAATCCACGTGTTTTTTCTTTTTACAACCATAAAAATCGACCTCCGAATAATAACTATTCGAAGGTCGATGTTAAAATACCTTATTAATTTTTAGTTTTACTTATTTGCTGCATTGATATGATCTGCCAGGGTTTGGTATTTTTCCATGAGTCCTGATTTTCCATAAAACTGTCTGCGATTGACGATCATGCCGGTATATTCGCCATTCTTCATGCACCAGTAATTCTGGCCGTCATCCATAGGAATGAACTCCATCGTCACGGTTCCGGCTTCATCATTCTGTTCGAAAATATAGGTGATTTCCGGTTCTCCTTTAGGCTGTGCCTGTGTATCGACACTAGACATCAATGTTCCGATTATTCCTTGATAATACAATCTCCAGACCTGATGACCTTCACTATCCTTCATATTCGCTTCTTTACCGTTGAAGTAAAAGACATCCTTCGAAGAATCCGCTGCATCGGCTTGAATGATAGACACTTGATCCGGTTCGCCTTTGACCTTCACCGTCAATTTGTCGACTTTCTTGTAATTGACGATATAGGTAAACAACTGCATAATCTCGGTCAAAGGTTTGTCAATATAGGTCAAAGTGGCGTTTGGAACCTTGAACACTTCTTTACTATCATCAAACCTGGCGTAGAAAGAATTATCGGTCTTGTCCTCTCTGCCCAAATAAATTTGCTTTTTCTCGCCTTTTATTGTTCCAAGTTCAAACTCATAATAAGGTTCAACCAAATTGTACTTCGACAAATCCGTCGGATCCCTTTCCACAAAGGATTGTTTGAACAATGTCACCAAAGACTCGATCAATGTTCCCACCGTTTCGGTATTCGAATCTGCCGGAATGGGGTAATCCAACACCCAGATATCATCTGCGTTTCTGGTTGCACTGAACAATTTTTCACCGTCCCGTCCCATGGATATTTCATTGACTTCAGTAGAAGCAAAAGAAACAATCCCGGTGGTCCTCAGCTCATTGATCTTAGGAATGATTTTCCCCGCGGTATAGGATTTTATGGTATATACCGTAGGATCATCCCCTACCTGAACATAACGTGCTGTAGTCAAAGGTGCCTTGTCACCGACTTTTATCGTTATCTTTTCACCTGTGGTCAAGGTAACGATTGTGGACATAGGGTCATGCAACCCGTATGTGGATAAATCCTTGGGCTCCTTATCAATAATCTTAGTAGACACAAGATTGCTAACGTTTGTGGCAACACCTCTCATCATAAGCTGATCCAAGTCGTCATAGCCTTCGGGTTGCTTTAAAAACCATAAATATGTGTCATATTCGGACCCGTCCGAATTGGTTCCCTTTGCAGGGGAATACTCCAGCTCAATCACTTGCTCCTTGTTGTTTATAAGCATATGAGTGATACTGTACTGATCCACATTGACCAATTGAACGGCTTCAAGATTTTCCCCTTTATTTTCATCTTCCACTTTTTTATTGGCTTGGATTAATGGTAGCAACCAAATATAAGATGCCACAAGAACCAATACCAATCCCAAAAGGATGAATGTACCTCTGTATTTTTTGAAGTTTTTGCTTTTTGCACTCATAAATGACGCCTCCTAAGGAATACGAATAGTCCGATCCCTAAGATAATCACAGGTAAAACAATGATTGAAACAATACCGATGGTCTTAGCTTGCTGCTGTGTTAATGCCAGTTTGGGCATCTCGTATGATTTCGCAGCGATATAAATGGTATCTGCATCATCCCTCATCCAAAACAGTGTGTTGGCAAAGAAATAAAATGCGTTGATGGAATATTGCTGATATGCGTAAATGTAGTCGTCTTTAATATAGTTTGCATTTCCCATGACCACTATTTTAGCCGGTTTGTAACCACCTTGGTAGTCTACCGCTACAGCAAGATTCAAAGGCCCGTCAATCTCATTTCTGCCTTCTGATATGGGTTCTCCGATTGCCTGTTTACTGGTTGTCAACAAAGGTATCGTTGTAACATATTCTTTTTCATTTCTTAAAATTTCAATGCTTCTTGATTTCGGCAATATCATTGCGAATTTTTCCGGATTCAAAGCGGAGTTAATGGTGTTTTTCGCAACAATGGGAACTAAAGTGTACTGACTTCCAGGTAAATACCTTGACGAGTCATTTTCTTTGACTTGGTCATATTCCACTGCCAAATTAAACAACTGAAGCAATTTATTCAACTCGTTAAAAGTCGGGTCTTCATTCAGAGCATCCACCATTACCATCAAATTCCCTCCGTTGACGACGTAATCTTCAATCAGCACTCTCTCGTCATCAGTAATGTCGGTTTTCGGCGATGCCATAATCAATATCTCCGTTTCATCCGGGATATCCGGATCGGTTAATAAGTTTAATGTACCCACTAAATAATTGTTGTTTTCTAATGTGTCTTTCAAAAGTGTGTACTCATTAGTCAAATCATTTTCCCCGTGTCCGGTCAAAAAGTACACATAGGGAGTAGCATCTGCAGTTACAAACTTAACTGCACCGGTAAATTTCTCTTCTGCTACCGATCCTGTAATTGTCGTTTGGAATGTTTGATAGTTGAATTCAGATTTAAACAACGAGTTGTATGGAACTTTCTTGGTTTTTTCTCCGCTTTTAACCACGAAATCATTGGCACTTAATTCCAATACATTCGCAGGGTCAAGAGTCTTAATTAACGCCGGATCCCTTTCAGGATCAACGTAAATTAATGACACATGCTCGTACTTCCCATACTTGTCGAGCATTTCTAATATAGATTTATCTCTGTCGTTTTGTCTGAAAGTCGTTTCATCAAACAATCCGTAAATTTCAACATCTTTATTCAAGTTGGACAAAACTTCTACCGTCCTGTCGTGAATCGAGTAAAGTCTGTTTGGTGTCAAGTCAGCCTTGATTCCAAAGCTGTCTACCAATACATTTAATAAGACGGCAATGGCAATGACTGCTACGATCAGTATTGTAGCGTTCGTGCCATGCTTAAAATTTGTTTTCTTAATCCATGATGCAAGTTTATTCTGTTTGTTAGCCATATGATCACCCCTGACTCCAGCGTCTTCTCTCAATGACACGTATGGTCAAGAAGATAAACACGCCTGTAAATGTCAAATAATATACGATCGGTCCCAACCCTAATATTCCGTTGTAAAAATCATTGTATCGGGTCATTAACGAAATCCAACCCAACACCTTGCCGAGAAATCCTCCCACAGCAGGGGCAAGAGTATCGGCTAACAACATGATCATCAATCCTACGAAGCCGATGACCGCCGCAATGATCTGATTTTCAGTCAAAGAAGACGAAAATACACCGAAGGAAATAAAGGAAGCTCCCAAAAGTAAAAAGCCCACATATGCACCAATCAATTGAGGCGAGATAGGTCCTCCGTAAAAGGACAAGATAATGGGAAATACAAAGGTCACAGCAGTCATAATACCGAAAACCGTATATGCTGCTAAAAATTTTCCCACTACGATTTTAGTCAAGCTTGTCGGAGACGTGAGCAACAGAACCTCGGTTCCATTCTTTCTATCCTCAGCAAGAATTCTCATGGTCAAAATGGGAACGATAAATAATAAAATGAATCCCATCGTACTCAATACCGGAGTAAAATCTCCGAATAGCGACAGAACATACGGATAAAAGAATATTGCCGTCAGCAACACAAATAATCCGATGAGAACGTACGCAACCGGAGAGTGGAAATATGAGTTTAACTCTTTTTTATAAACAGCCCACATATTAATGTACCCCCTCTTCCACCGTGGTGACCTTCAAGAAGATATCTTCTAGTGTCATATCCATAGAACGAAGTTCAATGATGGGATAACCTGCTTTTGCCATTGCAAAGAACAACGGACGTCTTACATCGATTTCTTTATCCGATTCAATGACATATGTTAAGGTATCTTTATTCGGTTTCCCTAATACTTCATTATACTTGACTCCATATATATCATTAATTAATTTAGAAACTTGGTTTTGCGGTCCTGCTATGGTAGCAGTCAGCCTGGATGCGCTGTTCAAACCCTTAGACAAGTTTTCAGGCGTATCCACAGCGGCAATTTCGCCTTTATTAATGATAACAACACGTTCGCACACCGCACTGACCTCGGGCAAAATGTGAGAACTTAAAATAATAGTGTGTTTTTTCCCCAAAGACTTGATCAAGTTTCTAATTTCAATGATTTGTTTGGGGTCCAATCCTACAGTAGGCTCGTCCAAGACTAGAACATCCGGATTTCCAATCAAAGATTGAGCCAAACCAACCCTTTGCCTATATCCTTTGGACAGGTTTTTGATCAAACGTCCGACATGGTCTGTAATCCCGCATAATTCCATAATGTCATCCAACTGCGCCTTTTGCTTGCTCTTCGGAACATATTTCAGGTCGCTGACGAATTTCAGATACTCACTGACCGTCATGTCTTTGTATACCGGTGGTTGTTCCGGTAAAAAGCCAATTCTTTTTTTGACTTCCTCCGGTTCTTCCAAGATGTCGAACCCATCAACCTTAACACTACCTTCTGTCGCCGGCAAATAACCGGTTATGATATTCATGGTAGTGGATTTACCAGCACCATTTGGTCCTAGAAAACCGAGGATCTCGCCCTCATTTACTGTAAAACTGATGTTTTTTACAGCTTCTATCTGACCATATCGCTTTGTTAATTTATTTATCTCTATCAAACTTCTTTTCCCCCTCTCGTGGAGTCAAATTTCAATTCTCTTATTGAATAGAATTGAGCAAGCGGGACATATAAATTATGTTATAAACCTTTTAATAAATTGTGAATAAATTGTTAATATTTCTGTCCCCATAACGCTTTCTTATTTATATCGACCGATTTTCTTGGCCAAAGAAACAATATCCCTATATTCTTCCAAACTTATTGTGGAGGGCACCGAATGATCGGATGAGAAAATATATCCGCCATTTTTCATCATCACCGGTAGAACCCGTTCCATCTCCGCTTTCACCTTTTCGGCATCCTCCCAAAGTAAAATATCAATGCCGCCGTGAAGCAAAAGCTTGTCCCCATAGGTGTTCTTCATCCAAATCGGATCCATACCGGCTTTCACTTCCATGGGATTAAGCCCATCCAATCCTATATCCAGAAACTCCGGAATGAATGGTTTAATGTTCCCGCAGGAATGTAAAAGTGACTTGATCCCTTTCTTATGAGCCCATTCCACTGCTTTTTTATGAGCCGGTTTTATAAGCTCCCTGTATGTATCCTTTGAGAAAAATTGACTGTGCTTAAAGCCCATATCATCCGGCCAGCGAATGCCGTCAAACCGATATCCCGCATCCCATATCCGGTCGAAAAGCTTTAAGTTCAAATCCAAAAATGAGTTGAACATATCCATGCACCACTCCGGTTGTTCGATCAGAGCAATCAGCAATCGCTCCGTTCCGACAAACCAAGAATGGGTTACATCAAATCCGAACCATAAGCTTGCTTGAATCCAATATCCTTCATTCCGCCATCTACCATAATTGTTCTTTAAATATTGCCAATTAATTCTGTCATCGCCTTTATTCATCAATTCTTTAGCGATGCACCAATCATCGTAACTTTTTACCTTAAAATCCAAGAAAGCAGGTGTGGATGCCGCATTCTTCCATTCCTTTTGGGTAGCCCCCCAACGGGTGGTTCTTACAATGAATTCATCATTCTCTTCCAAAACAGTTTCGGGAAATCTCGGAGATATGTCTACACCGATGCCGGCAATCTTATCCAAATCAAAATAATCTTGAACACTGACATTCTTGGGCAAGCCTTCCGAATGCCATCTTTTAATCGTTGCATCCCAATAAGTGTCGGTTACCGGTATCCGGTCAGCCACTTTATGATTGTACATGGCTAAGATTCGTTTTTGTGATGTCCATTCAGTCATTGTTTTCCTCAATTCACTAGGAAAAACCTCCGGAATCGGAGGTTTTGTTCCCTGTTATGTTTTCCGCACCATTGATTAACTATTTAATGCCTATTTAAAGTATACAGGCTTTCCGGACTTAGCCGACTCATAAACAGCCTCGAGTATTTGAGAAACCACCAAAGCTTGTTCCGGTAATACTGTGGGTAATGTATCATTCAAAATGCTGTCAATCCATTGACGGGCTTCATAAACCGATGGATCCTTCGTAACGGTTCCATCGTAAAAAGCAACTCCTCCGGATTTAAGATCCGGTTTTGTCACGTACATGCGTCCGAATTTTTCGCCGTTGATCCTCAGTCCGTCATCCATGTCAGCACCTGCTTTTGTTCCGCACAATGTGGTACAGGATTCTTTTACATCCAACATATTGATTGCCCAGGTTGCATCCAATTGAATTGTAGCACCATTTTTCATCTTGATAAATCCAAATGCCGCATCTTCTACGGTAAACAGTTTCGGATCCCAAGGTCCCCAAGCATTAGCAGCATTCTTGGTGTCAGCCAGTTTTCTATATACACTGCCTGTAACACTTTCCACCTCATAATTGTTCATCATCCACAATGTTAAATCCAATGCATGAGTTCCGATGTCGATCAAAGGACCTCCCCCTTGTTCTTCTTCATTCAGAAAAACACCCCATGTAGGCACAGCACGGCGTCTTACTGCGTGGGCTTTGGCATAGTAAATTTCACCTAAATCACCGGCATCGCATATTTGTTTCAAATAAAGGCTTTGGGCAGTATACCGTCCTTGATAACCGATGGTCAGTTTCTTGCCGGATGCTTTATAGGCTTCTACCATTCTTTTGGCATCCGCTGCGGTTTTAGCCATTGGCTTTTCACACATGACATGCTTTCCGGAATTTAACATGTCAATAGTAATGTCCGCATGGGATTTATTTGGCGTGCAAACATGAACCACATCAATGGAAAGGTCATTTACAATCTCTTTGTAATCTGTACAAACCAATGCATCAGGTGCTCCAAATTTTGCCGCGGCATCCTTTGCTTTTGACTCAATAACGTCGCAAAAGGCTACCATTTCTACTTCCTTGATTTTAGCCAAAGAAGGCATATGTTTTCCATTTGCGATTCCACCGCATCCTACAATACCAACTCTTAATTTCTTATCCATGAACAACTACCTCCATCAAATTTTAAATTATTTCCTTGGGTGTTACATGTATAGCTTCCAATTTATCTCTGCGAACCAGAGGACAAGCCCAACGAACGGCATTGCCTAAGATCAATCGAATTTCATCTTGGTAGTATATAGGATAGGTTTCATGACCGGGTTGGAAGTAGAATATTTTACCGTATCCGCGTTTATAGCAACAACCGCTTCTGAACACCTCTCCTCCTTTAAACCAGCCTATAAACACCAATTCATCCAGAGCGGGAATATCAAAGCGTTCCCCATACATTTCATCCGCCGGTATTTCCACACATTCCCCTAATCCTTGTGCGATCGGGTGAGATGGTTCCACAACCCACAAGCGTTCATTTTCGTTTTGTTCCCTCCATCTTAATGAACAGGTGGTTCCCATCAAGCGTTTGAAAGGCTTTGAAAAGTGAGAGGAATGCAACGGTATGAAGCCCATACCTTTCATGACTCTTTCATACACTCTCTCCACATATTCGTCTTGGACTTTTCCGTGGGCGGTATGTCCCCACCATAACAACACATCAGTGTCATCTAACAATTCATTACTCAATCCTTGTTCTTCATAATCCAAAGTGGCGGTTCTGACGATCATATCCTCCTGAGTCTTCAAATAATCAGCAATGGCATTGTGTATGCCGTCAGGATACACCTTTCTTACCGCTTCGTTTCTTTTTTCATGTTGAAACTCATTCCATACAGTTACTTTTATGCTCATGATACTCCCGAAATTTAAAATGAATAAATCCGGGTTATTTCACCCCTTTTCTTGAAGTTGTAAAATTCACCGTTTAGATTGATTATAATTTACCCGTGATTGGAAATCAAGTAAATAAAAATGAACCTTTGCATAATAAGTTGTACGTTGAATTCTTCATTGTTATAGCCCTATCTCCGTGTATCCTGGAATAAAACATATATCACCGATACATAAAAATGATTGCCATCCGGTAACCACAAATGATTCATCTGTCTTTGGAAATCTTGCACAGACCCGGTTTTAATGATATATTTGATCATACAATAAATAAAAGAAGGAGCTTATTTAGTGCAAAACCCTTTAGTCATCACCATCATCGCCATCATATCATCTTCATTGCTGATCGCCTACATAAGAAGAGTGACGAAAGACCGCTGCCTTAAAGCTTTCCAAAATGATCATGTGACATTATTGTTGTCAGATCAAAGGGAAATCAACGGCAAGTTAGTGGTGGAAAGCACCGGGCTAGAGGTTATTTATGAAATCCAAAAGGTAGAGGACCTGCCTTTAGCGGACGGAACACCGCCATCACCGGAAATGCATCATGCAAGCTTTATTTTGTTCAAAAATGAATTTTCTTTGTTAACTGCAATACTTAGAAGACACAACAATTTAACCGAGGAAGGGCAAAAGAAGCGTAAAAAGGAAATCAAAGCAGCTTACCATCCTCATTTTTTTCGAAAGCTGGGTAGAAGAATACGAAATTTTTTCAGCACCATAAAAGATTCGTTATTGGAGATCATTAATTTATTGTCCGGGCAATTGGAAGCCGCTAATCCTAATTCTATTTTGACTTCCCAAAAAGCCCAAAAAACAAAAGTTGAAAAGGAAATGATCAGTCAAATCACATATTCCTATGACGCCTTATTAGAGAAGTATATCGGAAATGTAGTGATATGTGAGTTTAATATGAACGGAACAAAAAGCAAAATATCCGGTATCTTAAAAGACTATACCGCTGCTTACCTGGAAATTTTGGACGTACAAATTAAAACCTCTAAGGACCCAATATACAATACCGCTGATTTGATTGTCCCGCGAACATTAGCCATCGTTCGACATTTAGGCGAAGATACTAAAAAACTCAGTCTCTTTAAAAAGGATTTTAATATTCAGCAATACAAGAAATTCTTAAGAAAAAGAAAAAATGAAACTCTTAATCAGTGATCCATTTCAATAACAAATGAATCGAAGTTCACTCTTTCTAAAAATTGTTCAGATGTGAAAACCGTTTTCTTAAAATGAGCGAATTCTTTTGTGTTTTTCTTCATCCATATCGGTAAAGGAATATTGAAACTTTTACATAAATCCAAAAGACATGCTTCTAATTGTCTTGTCATATTTAAACTTGTATCTTCATTGATTGCCTGATCCATCGAAATGATTCTGTTGTTCTTTAACAACTTCCCGGTTATATTCATCAAAGACTCCGCTTTTCCAAATTAATTATTGTATCAATCCTTCATATCGATAAAAACTTTTTCTCCCGGCATGATGAGGCCTAGCCTTTCACGGGCTTCTTTTTCAACATATGCATCGCTATCCACAAGCAAAAGCATTTCACGGAGGTCAAGGTTCTTTTGTTGTGCTTGATCCATCATGATTTCCAGCTCTTCTAATTGCTTATTTTTAGCTTGGAGGATCGGTTGTTGAACAGTCATCACATAAGTTATGTAAAAAATAAAACATAACACGATGAGCCTGAATACAATCCCCCATATCCTTTTTTTCATAACCACTCTCCACCGGGTTCTTAACGTCTTATGCCTGTCCTATCATATAG
>CALCRE010000269.1 GCA_937894465.1 uncultured Clostridia bacterium | reverse complement strand
CCCGGTGACACCTTACATTGTTTCTCATCCCACTTCACCGATTCGTCGATTAAATCTGTGAAACCAATTTTTTCGAACAACGTTAATTCTAGATCGTGATCCGGATCTTGACTTTCTCTTTCCCATGACGTTACCACCGCATAGATACAACTTTGATCTCATTATAAAACATGGAAATCAATTAATTCAGCATCATTTAAGGTGGTGTAATGAGAATGCAACCACTTTTTACTACTGCACTCCCGTTTAGTTGGGATTTCATCGTTTACAATTATTTTTATGGTGAAACATGGCAAAGTAAATTCACCTGATTATTTTTAGTGGTGCTGAATGTGAGATTCAACTCATGTTTTAGAACTTACAATAATTAACCAGTTAATAGAAGGTATCAGCTGTTTACAACTTGGAAAGAAGAGGTATAACAAAATGTTTCACGTGAAACATTTTGATCAGGATTGAGTTTTTTCTATATAAATCATCAGAGCATTTCTTTCATTGATTGAGACCCAAAGCTGTGTTATGATAAGTGTATATAAAAAAGAGAAAATCAAAAGAACATGACCTGTAATAAGGAAAGATTCATTTATATATTTGGAGGGGAATATGTCGAAAATAATAGCGATAGCAAATCAAAAAGGTGGAGTGGGAAAGACAACCACCGCTGTGAATTTAAGTGCTTGTTTAGCAGTTCAAAAAAAGAAAGTGTTATTGCTGGACAATGACCCTCAAGGAAATTCTACATCAGGCCTTGGTATCGACAAAGACAATTTATCTTATTCTGTTTATGATGCACTGATTAATAATGTGTCATTGGATGACTGTATTGTTGATACAATGATTGAGACTCTAAAACTGTGCCCATCCAATATTCAATTGGCCGGTGCTGAAGTAGAATTGGTTTCTATAATCTCCCGGGAAACAAGATTAAGAACTGCAATCCAGAAAATGAAAACTCAATTCGATTATGTAATAATTGATTGCCCTCCTTCTTTGGGAATGTTAACCATTAATTCATTAACAGCATCCGATACTATTCTCGTTCCTATTCAGTGCGAATATTATGCATTGGAGGGATTAAGTCAGTTGATGGAAACTATTAAAATTGTAAGAAAGCACTTGAATAAAGGTTTAGAAGTTGAAGGTGTTGTGTTAACCATGTTCGACGCAAGAACAAATTTGTCCATACAAGTAGTAGAGGAAGTAAAAAAATATTTTAAAAATAAAGTGTATCGGACAATCATACCAAGAAACGTTAAGTTAAGCGAAGCACCAAGTCATGGTCTTCCCATCATACTATATGATCCAAACTCAAAAGGAGCAGAGAGTTATATGGACTTAGCGGAAGAAGTGATCGATTCGGAGGAGGATAAATGAATAAAAAAGCTTTAGGAAAAGGATTAAATGCCTTATTTAACGAGGATATATCCGATAACAAACAAGAAATAAGGGAAATTGAAATATATAATATTCAACCTGATAAAAATCAAGCAAGAAAAACTTTTGAAAAAGAGTCTTTGGAAGAATTGGCTCAGTCGATAAAAAGAAACGGTGTTCTTCAACCTATTTTAGTTCGTGAAGATAAACCGGACACATATACAATTATCGCAGGTGAAAGAAGATGGCGTGCCTCAAAACTCGCCGGATTAAAAACGGTTCCTGTTATCGTCAAGGAATTGACTGACTTCCAAATGGTTGAAGTTTCTTTAATTGAAAATCTTCAAAGAGAAGATCTTAACCCTATAGAAGAAGCTGTTGCGTATGATCGTTTACAAAAAGAATTTGACAAAACTCAAGAAGAAATTAGTGAAATTGTAGGGAAAAGCAGATCTGCCATAACTAATTCTTTAAGATTGTTACAACTAGACAAAGAAATATCAAAATTAGTAGAGGAGAAAAAAATCAGTTCCGGTCATGCTAGAGCGATTTTGGCGGTAGAGGATTCCTCCAAGAGAATATTCATGGCAAATATGATTATAGAAAAAAATTTAAATGTAAGGCAAGCGGAGGAGTTGGCAAAAAAATTAAATAATCCTCCTGAACCTAAAAGAAAGGTTGAAAGAAGACAGCCGGAGGTTCTTGCCCTTGAATCAAAATTACAGCAACAGATGGGAACAAAGGTAAAGTTATCTTATTTAAAGGGGAAAGGAAAAATCGTCATTGATTTTTATAGTAATGATGATTTGGACAGAATTTTAGAATTACTTCGAGTAGAGTGATTAGCTATGATCCCACATATAAACAAGAGCGAATGTTTCACGTGAAACATTCGCTCTTGTTTTATAAATTTTCAATCTTTTAATTTTATATTGTTCCGTTATGAACCGAAAGAATAAGAAGAGCTGTTCTTTCGGTGAATCAAATAGCTATATCGTTCCTTTGTAATTTTTGCTGAGTCTTCCCAGCTACTATAAAGTGTTCTCAAAGCTTTGTTTCCTACTTCTTGGGTTAACTCCGGTAGATCGATGATCTTAATAATGGTATCAGCCAAAGATTCCGCTGTGTTTTCTACTAAAAATCCATTTTCTTGGTCAACCACACCTAATGAAGTGGTTGAGCCTTTCACAAGAACTGCAGGACATGACATAGCGGCAGCTTCTTTTACCACCAAAGAAGACATATCATATAGACTAGGGAATAACAATGCAGTTCCTCTTGAATAAATGTTAGTGATGAGATCCCGATCCTGAATAATGCCGGCGAATGTAATCTTATTTGATAGGCCGTAATCAGATGTAATTTCCTCCGCTTCATGTCGTTTATCACCGTCACCAACAAAGATCATACGAAAATCAACATTTTTTTCATGTACCAGCTTGAGTCCGTCAAGAATCAATCTGATATTTTTTTGCCATACATGCTGCCCTACATACACAAAGACAGGAACATCATTCGGGATTCCAAACTTTTCATTAACGATATCGTTTGTTTCCTTTGTTCTTGGTTTTGGTTCTATATCACAAGCATTATTGACAACAAATACATCTTTCTTGTAACCATATTCTCTTAAAATATCAACTGCTGACTCGCTTACTGTCCATACATCGTCAGCATGATTAAAAAAGTATAAAACTCTTTTAATCAATAAGTCGGTAATTAACTCTGATTTAAGGTATTGTCGAAAATCTTCCCTAAATTTTGAATGGAGGGTTGCAACAAAAGGTATTCCTTGCTCATATGCAATCTTTCGGCCTAGTTCACCTGTAGGGAATGGTGAGTGTGAATGAATAACATCAAATTTTATCTCTTTCAAAGCATGACAAAAATGACGATCTAATTGCGGGATTCCGGTTCTATAATTCCTTTTAAAAGGAATGCTGAAAGAATTGTACGTCAAGACCTGGAAAGGGTAGTCATAATTATTGCCCGGTACCCCCGGAGTGACAACATAACAGGTATCATCATTTGTATTTTGCCATAAAGCGTAATTCTTTACGACCCTTGCCACACCATCTGCTATTGGAGGAAAACTGTCGCTAAATTGACCGATAATCATATAAATCAGACCTTTCTAAATTTTAGGTATCCTTTACCATACTATTTACCGTACCAAACTTTTTTATACTTACTTAATACAAAGTCCAATTGCTCCTTGGTATGTGTTGAGGAGTAACTGGTTCGTAAGAGACATTGTCCGGGTGCAACTGCAGGTGAAACCACAGGATTAACGTACACACCTTCTTCTAATAAAATCTTTGTCAACATAAAAGTACGATCATCTTCATAAGTCATTACCGGAATAATGGCGGTTTGGGAATTACCGATAGGGATATCCAAAGCTTTAAACCCTTCACGCATATAGTCGGCATTTTGCTTTAATCGCTGTATTCTCTCAGGTTCTGATTTTAAAATTTCCAAAGCTTCCAATGCAACTGCAGCACTTGCAGGAGTAACAGAGGCGCTGAATATAAAGGGTCTGGATTTATGTCTGACAAATTCAGCAACTTTCCTGTCTGCTACCATGTGGCCACCTAAGCAAGCTAAAGATTTACTGAATGTGCCCATGATGATATCCACTTGATCTTCCAAACCAAAATATTCTGCAGTTCCTTTGCCTTTTTCGCCGATCATACCTAATCCATGAGCGTCATCTACCATGACTCTTGCATTATATTTTCGAGCAAGATCAGTTATGACAGGTAAGTTACAAATATCGCCTCCCATACTGAAAACACCATCGGTAACAATCAATATACCCGCACTTTCAGGTATGTTTTTCAGGATTCTTTCGAGATCAGCCATATCACTGTGTTTGTACTTTATGGTTTTGGCGTAACTTAGTCTGCAAGCGTCTACAATACTGGCATGGTTTTCATTGTCCGAAACAATGTAATCATGACGATCCGCAATTGAAGAGATGATTCCTAAGTTTGTCTGAAACCCGGTTCCGAATGTAACGCAATCTTCTTTACCTAAAAATTGGGAAATTGATTTCTCCAATTTTATATGTAAGTCCAATGTCCCATTTAAAAAACGTGAACCGGTACAACCTGTTCCATATTGTTCTACTGCTGCTTTGGCAGCTGCAATCAAACGGGGATGAGATGTCAACCCCAAGTAGTTATTTGATCCGGTCATAATGGTTCTTTTACCATCCATGATGACTTCGGTGTCTTGCTTTGATTCCAAAGCATGAAAATATGGATAAATTCCCTTTTCTCTTGCCTCATCGGCTGCTGTAAACTGCATGCACTTTGCAAATATATCCATTTTATTCTCCTTATTCTCTAATTTTTTTACAATTCCCAGTATATTTCTTTTTCAAAAAACTCTGTTTTAGCCTGGTCGGTAGAATTTTCATTAATACATAGATGGCTTTGTATTCTAATCCGACAGTTGTTCGCATAGGGGGGGTTTTCTTTTTTAACAGCTTGAAAACGGCAAAGGCCACTTTTTCCGGTGAATAGCCGTTTTCCTCATCATTTTCCATGACTTGTATAGCATTTTTACTTGCCGGGTTATAAAGGGCTTCGATTTCTTCTCTTCCGGCTTTCATACGTGATTTTGTAAAGTTGGTTCGGGTATCACCGGGTTCAACTAAACAAACATGTATGTTAAACGGTGCTAATTCCATTCTTAAGGATTCGGATAAGGATTCAAGAGCATACTTGGCGGAACTGTACATGGATTGAAAAGGAATGGGAATGTATCCTGCAACAGATCCGATATTGATAATGATTCCTTTCTTTTGAGCCCTCATGTATGGAAGGACCTTTTGGATCACTCTTACAGTTCCAAAAAAGTTGACATCAAATTGCTTCTTGGCTACATCAACGGGAACCGACTCGATTGCACCTGATATTCCAAAACCTGCGCTATTAATTAGAACATCAATGCATTTTTCTTTCGTAATCAGTTGTTCTAAAGCATTGGATATGGAATTTTCATCAGTCACATCCATTTTAAGCATGTGTATTTTTCGGTTACTTGAATCGCTTGCTTTCCTAGAAGTACCGTACACGATATATTTTGGGTTGCTTGCTAATTTTTCAGCAATTGCTTGTCCGATTCCGGACGAGGCACCGGTCACCAAAATAACAATATTGTCTTTCTCCATAATGGTATCTCTCTTTTTATATGTATTTATCAATATCATTATACTCTTGCAAACTAGTTTGTTCAACCGGGTCCGACTATTCCCCAAGGTTTATTACTAGTTCATATTACTATATTATAATATTTTAAAGGATTATACAATGAGTTTTTGAAGATGATGTATAATTTTAGTTAAATTATTAATGCAGCTGTTAATAACCCGGGAAATTTGAAATTATTAATTATTAATTTTTGAACCAATGTCAGTTGTGAAGAATCAAATTAAATAAAATCGACACTATTTCCGTTAATATGTAA
>CALCRE010000268.1 GCA_937894465.1 uncultured Clostridia bacterium | reverse complement strand
GTAAATTTTCAGAGCGCTATCGTTTGTGATAACATATTCCCGTCCGTCACCTGGAATATGATTGTAAATGCCGGCTTCAATGGCGTCAAGAAGCGTGGATTTTCCGGAATATCCGCCTCCCGTGATAACGGTCACACCACGCTTTATGCCCATGCCGGCAAGCTTTTCTCCTTTGTCAAGTGGAATGGTCACTTCAAGCTCTTTGGGTGAGCAAAACGGAATTGCGTTCTTCATCGGTTTCAATGTCCCATTTTCTCTTGGTAAAATACTACCGTTTGCAATAAAGGCGCACAGATCATGGCATTTTAGATACTCTCTGATGCGCAATTGATTGTGATAACAAGAAATGTATGCAGATAACTTATCTTGATCAAGGGACTTCATAACATTTTCGATATGTTCTAAAATATCCCTTACAGCACGTATTGCTGATCTTGCATTGACGGACAGAGCATTGACAAGCGGCACACAGAAGTGTATTGTCAGAATTACGGAGTTGTTATCACGATTATAATGAATACCACTTCTGCGTAGCATGACTTCATTAACCGTCTGAACCTCAAACTGCGCTTTTTCACGCACATTTTTGTCGTTGTTGACATATTCATAGCTGAGATCATTTATGACAGGAGCAAGAAACCCAAGCAGATAATTTTCAAGTGGGATTGTGTCAGTTTCCGTCAATTCAGTAAATGGAACTGGAATTTCGACAATCAATAGTAGTTTTTCGGAATTGCGGTGACTTGTTCCGTCAAACTGAAAACGCAGAGAATAATATGAGAAAATCTTCGGAGGTTCAATATCGGTTGCGGTATTGTACAGCCAATGAAGGTTGTTTTTACTTTTCCCCTGCATAGGAATAATGATAGATTTGAATCTTTGCATAAAAATAATATCCTTCTTTCAAAATATAATTGAAACTAAATCTCATTTTGAAGAGGACGATTATATATTGAAATGAAAAAGCGCACCCGTATCGGATGCGCTAAAAATATTATACTGCTTAGTTGTGAATTTCGGCAGCCAATATGACATCTGATACTTCATATATAATCGTCATATTAAACCACCTACCTTTCGTTTGTTTTGAAATTTAATTACAAGAACATTATATTCTATTGTACAGTATTTGTAAATAGTAAAAGTTAAAAATTTAATCCAAAATTTAGTCAATTAACCTTGATTTTCTTGATGGAACAGTGCTTCATACTGCAAATTGATCGATGAATCCAACCAATTCATTAAAAGTGTTAACTTGGTACACTGCATTTACCATGGGCTTATATTTGCCCATGATACTATCTCCGGTATTCCATTTAGATTTCACTTCAGGATTTAACCATACAATGGTTTTTGCCTTTTTTTTTATTTGTTTTAGATACTGGACACCATCGTCATAACGATTGTTTCTGGCATCTCCGAATATAATTACAATGGTGTTTTTGTCTATGATACCAATATGGTTTTTAACGAACAGACCAAATGCTTCATTATAATTTGAGTATTCCATAGGTGCTTGCTCACATGCAAGATCAATGGCTTCGACAATGGGAAATTCATTCAAGGTGTCCGTAACTTCATACAAATTACCTACAAACATAAAAGACCGTACGCCGCTTTTAAATACTGAGGATAACTCATAAATTAGCTGAAGTATCAGCTTTACATGTAGCTTTACTGATTCTGAAACATCAGTGATACAGACTAATCTTGTTTTTTTAATTTGCGGTCTTTTGTAATACAGTTTTACCGGTTCTCCAAATGTCTCAAGGCTTTTTTTAATGGTTTTTTTAAATTCAAATGTCTTTCTCTTAGCGCATACCATGGTCCTTGATACTTTTGTTCTAAATTTAGCGGCATTTTGTCGAATGAATTTAGAAAGTAGTACATACTCGTCTTGTCTCAATCCTATAATCGGTCGATCCATCTTGTCGTATACCGTCCTTTTGGATGCAGATTTAAAAAAGTGATTTCTTTCATAGGATAACAACTTTTCAATTTGGTCAATTTCTGCCTGCTTAACATTTAACTCTTTTTTAACCTTTTGTTTTGTTTTGCGGAAACGGTTTGAACCCATAATGCATAATTGATTAAAAAGTGGATCGTTGTCATGAAGTAGGTTATAAAGCATAGCTTTATTGAGCATTTTATCGATTTTTTTATCAGTATATGTTTGCACCAACGATACCATTTCTTGTTCTTGTAGTAGGAGGATCGGTAGTAATTTCGGTGTATTTGCTCTTTGTAAGATGTTACTGATTATTTCTTTGTTTTCTTGCGCTTGTTGAGCAAGGTTTTTTTCTTCGGTTGGTATCCGTGTCCTTATTTCAATATTACTGTACTTTTCTTCTTTCAACTTTTCAGTGACAGAATGAATTTCTTTTGAGTGAGCTTTCATATAGGTTTTTACATTATGATTGGCCGTTTGAAACAAATACTTTTTCAATAACGCATCAAATTGATGATACTCCTCCGGGCTTTTTGCAAACAACGATCTCATTGTTAACAGGATTTCTTCATAATCAAATATATCGTAACGAGGTATGATCTTAAAAAAATCAATGATAGCGCTTGGAGCAATATGAAAATTTATTTTCCGAAGAAAAGAAATAAACTCAAGTACAAAGGAGCTAAATTTACCTTTTGCGTCTAAATCTTCACGTAATACATCACATTTTATGTCCATCATGCCACATCCCCCTCCTTTACAGACTGTAGAATGATATTCAATGTTTTTTTGACAACACCTGTTTTCAATCCGGCGTTCATTTCAATAATAGGAATATATTTTTCCGGTACATTTTGAAAAGACGTGATCAAGCCTTCTAAATCATCTTTGTATTCCGAAGGCTTTGTTATGACAAATTCCATTAGATCCATAAATTCCGTCTCGGAACAAGTACTGATATCCATGGTCTTATAGATTTTTTCAACTTCTATATTACCCAAAGGAAATTCATTTTTGATCATAGCCGGATCTGCCAGCGCTTGATCTCCGTCCTTCGTTAACCGAAGCTTCGGATATCTTTTGTATCGATCATAATTGCCGTAATATTTCTCAATAAGTTCTTGCTCAAGCAATGAATCAATCATTTCTTCGATGGAGACTTTGGTAAACCGATTTAATATGCCATAGTAAGGTGAATCGTTCAGACCATACTCCGTCATCCTTTTGCTTTTTGAGCCTTTTAGCAACTCCGTGTAAGTTGACTTCCCGTATTTGTCATTTGCATGAATGCACCGCAATGCAATGGTCAGACAGCTGGAATTCTGTAAGGTATCTATAAAGTGCTTTTCCATTGCGATATCGTTTTTGATTTGATCCGTTTGCCGGTCGATTTCATTTCGAATCTCCTTTGTTACATATTCCGGATCATTCAATATGGTTTCTGCAGGAAACTCCCTTTCAAATAAGACAAAACTGTTACTTGATCTTTCGTATGAATAAGAAATATTGTTTAGACTTTCTATCAGGTCTTCTATTGATCTTTTGTTTTTCCTGCTTGATTCATTCAACAAGCATTGTAATCGGTTGATAAATGAATCCCTCATTTCTTTTAAGAGGGTTCCGGCCTTAAATGCAGTTTCCTTGATGGATAGAAAAAGATCATACTCATTCTTTATTTGACTGCATAAACTTGAATATTGATCTGAAACATTCATCTTTTGGAGAACCGACTGGTCTGTATAATTGTATTTTACAAGAAAGCTGCAACGAGGACATTTTACCTCAAAACTTGAGCGATGTTGTTTGTAAACAAATCCTTCGTCCATGCATGGATTGATCAAAGCGTTTTTCAGCTTGTTACAAATATCGATTGTTTCCTTTTTAAAAACACCATTGTATTCTTCCATACCGCATAATTCAAGTAGATGTGACAGTATCTTTTCATGACTTGAAATTGTTGCTTTTATTGACTCCCACTCTTTCTTATGAGCTGTCATAAATATTTTTGCAAAGTTACTATCGTCGAAGAGCATCAAAGAAGACAGATATTTTCTGATTATTTTTGTGTTGACCAGCTGAATATAAAGGCTGTCTAGGGTTTTCTCAGGTAGCTTTTCACAAATAGCTTCCGGCGTATAATCTTCAAAGCAATTGTTCCCTAGTCTTTGCTTGATGAGTGTCAAGTAGTGTATAGCTTTAAAGCTTTCATTTGTATTTTTGTTCATTAATTTCGATACGAGTCTGCCTTTGTTGCTCTTTTCCGTGACAAAAACGATCTCTTTACTGATAGAGACGTTGAGAATAATCTCAAATAACTTTATGTAGTCCTGATTTGTCCAACCGGTATGATTACTCATAATGTTGTTCCTCCTTTGTAAAAATTTTTAGGATAAATAATTGCTGCTTTTTACCTTCTTTATATCATGATGATTTTTTAGGAGAACATTTAATGTTTCGTCTATCTCACCTTTATTCTCGATGTTAAACTCGTATACACCCAAAATCAATAACAACGCTTTTGTCCAGTTGATTGTTTCGGCTATGGAGGGTTTTTGTTTTAATGAAAGTCTACGGATTTTTTGAAGGGCTAAAGCGATCTTATTTGCAAAATCATATTCCACATTGACTTTTTGAACTAATATATTCGCTTCTGTTTTCGGATCCGGGTAATCGATGTATAAATAAACACATCTTCTTTTTAGAGCTTCGCTCAGATCTCTTGTTCCGTTGGATGTCAAAACCACAATGGGTTTATCAACGGCCGATATCGTACCGTATTCCGGTATGGAAACAGAGAAATCAGAAAGGATTTCCAATAGAAAGGATTCGAATTCTGCATCGCTTTTATCGATTTCGTCGATTAATAAGATTTTTGGGCGATTGTCTTTGGGTGATATGGCTTTTAGAAGAGGACGCTCCATGAGAAAATGTTCTCCGAAAAAGTCCGTCTCTTTGTTTAACAGTTCGATGGAACTTTTCAGATCCTTATCTTGTATCAAGCTCTTCGCGTTTTCTTTTAGCAAATTGACATAAAGCAACTGTTTTGAGTAGTTATAATCATAAAGCACCTTAGAAAAGTCAATTCCTTCGTAACATTGAATCCTAATGAGTTCTCCTTGAAAGATTTTAGCTAAAACCTTGGCTATTTCGGTTTTCCCTACTCCTGCCGGACCTTCAATGAGTAGCGGTGCTTGAAGCTTCACCGCATTGAAGATGGTAATATCAATATTGGTATTGGATATATATTGATTTTGGCTGAACTGTTCTTTGACTTGCTGTTTTGTTTGAAAATTGAATGACATAATCCTGTACTCCTTATCAGTTGTAAAATAGATGTTCGGAACACGTGTTCAATATATTCATCTTACCAAACACAAGGAGTAATTGCAAGGGAAAAATGAAAATTATAGAAATTAATCCATAGCTGTCGAAATGGTATACTTTTTACCGTTTGTTTTGATCGTGATTGCACCGCAATCATCTGTTCTTAGAACAGGTACATCGTATTGCTCCAATAAATCCAATACTTTTTGGGTAGGATGCCCGTATTTGTTTCTACCGACGGAGATAATGGCCAAATTCGGTGAAGATTGTTGAATCAAGTCTTCCGTTCGGGTGTTGTCTCCACCATGATGAGGTATTTTTAAAACGGTACAATCCATTTCTTGCTTATAAGGCATCATACCGGTTACCCCTTCCCCGTCTAAATCCCCGGTGAGCAAAACTTTAAAGTCCTTGTATTGAAACAAAAGAACCAATGATAAATGATTTTTATCATCAGAATCTTCCTTTGTAATCGGTGGCCAAAGGACTTTTATGGAGGTATCTTTATCAATGATAACCGTTTGACCTGTATGGACAAAGGTGACTTTTTTACTATTGTTCATAAGTGACGTTACCGTATTATTATTGGAATATTGATATTGGTATGGCAAGAATGCGTTTTTCACAATAAGGTTATCAGCAACGCTGACTAGGCCGCCGATATGATCCAAGTCGTTATGAGTGGAAAACATTCCATCTATTTTACGGGCATGTTGAGATAGCAAAAAAGGCATGACCGTGTTTTGACCTACATCATAGGTGACACTGCCACCTCCATCTACTAAGAACACCTTATTGTTTGCTGTCTTTATATAAATAGAATCCCCTTGTCCAACATCGATAAAAGTAACTGTGGTTTGATCCCTATGAAACAATGAGAAGTTGATAACAAATAATAAAGCGATGGAAACCAAGACCACACGCAACGGTTTTTCTTTTAAGGAGCGCCCTTTTTTAAACAAGAAACAGTACAGGATCAAGTAATAGATGGTGATTTGATATATGGAAGGGATGTTTAACAACAGCTTAGCACCCCGTAGTGTTGATATGCCACCTGTGATTCGCATTGCAAATTCGAGCATGGCAATCACAGGATAAGAAAGTATTTTACCCAAAGACAAAGGCAAACAAATGGACAATATCCCGCAAATGGTGATCAAACCGGTAAAAGGGATGACTAGCATATTGGCAATTAAAGAATAAGGTGTAACCATATAAAAATATTTGACGCAAAAAGGAAGGATGCTGAGGGTGGCGGCTAAAGAACACAAAAAGGTGTCGGTAACAAAACCTTGTAGTTTTTTAAAAACCGTGAGATTCCGAAGATGAGGAAGAAGCAGAATAATACCCAAGGTGGCGCCATAAGACAAAATAAACCCCACACCTAGCACCATAAAGGGATTGTATAGCAATAAGATCAAACAGCTGACGCATAAAGTGTTTAATGTGTCTGACTTTCGAAGCAGTGGTGTACTCATAAAACCGATCCCGGCCATGACGGTTGCACGAACTACTGATGCTTCCAAACCGGTGAGAAAGGCATAAAAAATGATTACAGGTAGATATAAAAGGTTTGAAACAAAGATATTCAATCCTAATTTTTTTGTAAGAAAAAGAAGAGGCATCATGATAAAAGCCACATGGGCACCGGATACTGCAATAATGTGAGATAGACCTGATAAAGTGAAAGACTCCAATGTTGTATCATCCATACCCCCTGTATATCCGATGGTCATGCCGGATAATAATGCCGCATGTTTTTCAGGATAGAGCTTTTCAATCCGTTCAATAATGATTCGACGAAGCTGTATCGCCGACCTGATTACCGGCTTTTTTTGATATTCTTTTTGTACATGGTCTATTTTCGGATAATTGATCTTAGCACTTAGCTTTTTACTTGCCATATAGTGCAGTTCGTTGAAATTACCCGGATTTCGCTGCCCTGTGGGAATCGATAGTGTTCCTAGGAATTGAATCAAATCCCCGGGTAACAATGAGTCATCCTTTGAACAGTTCATCGTAACGGTGACATCAATAGGGTTGTTATTAATCTTCGTCGCTTGGGCAATAAGCATAACGGTATCCCCTTTGTCTTTGATGTTTTTGATCAAGGCAACACCTTCCACAAATTCGTTGTTGTATTGTTGTAAGTCATCAGGGAAAAGGTGTGAATAGGTATATGCCGAATACAAAAACCCGAGAATCATAGGGATGATCAGAAGAAAAAGTACCATGTTTCTGTAAGGTGAATCTGTTTCAAATAAAATAACACCCCATAATAGTATTACAATCACATAGATTGCAATTGCTTTACTGTTCACATAAACCAATATGCCGGACAGATATCCGATCAAGAGAAACAAAACAGGTCTTTTCATGAAGACATTGTAGCATGCTTGTGATGAAAAGACCTGTTTGACAACCATTTTAGTTTAAGTTTGTCGATTTTTATACTTTTTAATCGGCCACTTCCTTTAAATATTCATAAATTATATTTCCCGCTTCTTTACAAACAGGTCCTGCATAACCGTAATAACGATGAGCCCCTCTTGTTTCGTAAGAAGCTTTTTCATACAATTCTCCATAAGGCAAATATCCGAACACACCATTGGAATAGCCCATCACAAAGGCTCTTCCGTTTTTATGAAACAGCTCTTTTATCTCCAGTCCCAACTGATGAAATACTTCGAATGGTAATGCCACAATGCTCAAATCTCCAATTTGAATCACTTTGATCATAGGGTATATGGTGGTGACCAAATCATTGGATTCATATCCTTTCATACATAAATCAGCCCAAAAAGCCTTTACGGCTTCCACCTGAATCATGATAAAGTTTTGGGTGTAATTTTCTTCTGTGAGTTCTCGGCATTGCTCTAAAGCTGCTTCCCTGAACGGTTTAATTTCTTCATACTTTAACTCCACAGCCAAGGGTATGGCCAATTGCTTTGCGTGACATCTGATTTCTTCGTTCGTGTTTGTAAACACCTTTTTTGCAGCGATCACCGAATCGGCTAACATGTTTCCTGTTTTTTCGGTCATTTCGAATGATAAGCGATATCGTGGATTAAGGTCGCCACAACAACCGGTGGAGAAAATCACTGCAACATCTTCTCCGTATATATCATGTAATTTTTTAATGGCGTAATAAACATAGTCAGCGGAGTATTGGTAGTTTTTATGATCAAGGGTCACAGGATGACATCCGTAGTTCATAAAGATCGCCTTTAATTGATCCGTTCCGGTTTCGTAAAATTTAACCACAGCGGCTTCTTTGTCGATCATATCCATATAGTTTTCATAACGGGTTCTTGCAACCCGGTTCATAGCGATTTCGCATTCTCCGGATGCATACTCAAAATAGCCGTCAAATGTATTGGAAACCGCACTTTTGGCAAGATTGATCAAGTCTTGTTGTGTTTCTTCCAGCCAAATAGGATCCGCGCAACCGCATCCGTACAGTGTTCCTGATGCAGGACCTGCATGAGTATGTATGGCACCAAGTATGAGATTTGACTCCGGAAGATTAACGGCTTGACAAATCTTAGCTTCCGTAACCCGTGAGTAATCCGGATCAAAGCCTAACACTTGACAAACAATGATCATGGACCTGATTCCATTTGATTCTATATACAAAGCACTCATTTTTAACGGGTCATGAACATCCATTGCCCCGAATACCCTGCCTGCGTACCCGGTCATTTGCATACCTAATGGTGTTCTAACATTTGCTTCAGCAATACCAATTTTCATTTAATTTTTTCCTCCTTCTTGTACTATGCCTTGATTATAGCATAATAAAAAAGAATAGAAGCAAGTACTTCTATTCAGATCATTCCGTTTTCTGCGAAACTATAAAACTCGGTTCCGGCTGAGATAATATGATCATTGACTCTAATAGATATTCCATTGAGCAAATGTTTCAATTTTGCAGTCAGGTCGATGTCTGCCGAGGATGGCTTTAGGCTTCCTCCCGGATGGTTGTGTGCGAATATGACGCTGTTTGACTTATATTTTAAGGCCGTTTCCAAAACCAATCTCGGATAAACCACAGCTTCGTTCACTGTTCCTTTGTGAATGATCTCCACTTGAATGACTTTGTTTTGAGAATCGAGGCAAATAATCAAAAACTCTTCATAGGTTTTTCCGGTCAACAAGGCAACGGCAAACTCCCCTGCTTTTCTAGAGCTGTTTAAAACAGGCCGGTGCCCCCAACGATCCTTGAGATAGTATCGGGAAACATGAGGCAGCATACTTAAAAGAACAGCTGTGTTTTTGGATATACCCTTTATTTCCGCTAATTTATCCACAGGTGCTTCCAATACGTTTGAAATACTTCCGAATTCATTGATCAATCGATGAGCGATCTCGTTGGTATCTGTACGTGGAATACAATAAAACAAAATCAACTCTATTACTTCATGGGGTTGGAATGAATCCAACCCTTCTTTTAAGAAGCGCTCTCTAACACGCTCCCTGTGTCCTTCGTGCATCTTCTTTAAATCTCGCTTTCCGCAGCTTCCCATTTATGAAAGTTGCTTATCTTTTGTAAAAGTTTTCTTGAAACGCTTCCGCCCGTTCTTGATCCTTTCCTCCCTTTTGAAGGGATTTTGATAAGAAATCCGGGTTTTCGCGAATATATTCATTCATAAATTTCTCAAGATCTTTCATAAAAGACAAAACCATATCAAATTGTTCTTGATTGATAATGGATTGTTCTTTTGCAGCGGTAAAAAGATTTTCATCTATATTCACCAAAGAGATCAGTTGAATTCCTTCCTCTTGTAGAATTTCTTTTCCTCCTTGGCATCGATCCACTACAGTAAAGGTTTCCAAAAGCTTTCCGCTATGTTTTTTCAAAGCCGGAATCCATGATTTTAAATAGCTTGATGCCAAAGTGACCAAATCGCAAACATGAATCACACGTTTTCCGGATAAGTCCGGAGTCTCCTCTACCCTTTCTCCGACCAACACATTACTGTATAAGTCTTTAAATACGGTGATATGCGGTTTGTCTAATAGAACAGCCACCATATAGGAAAAGAACCAATCCCTGCGTTCCCCACCGGAAATATAATCGATTTGTGAAACGTTCACCGTATCCTCGATGCTTTCTACCAATTGATCGATCACATCTTTGAAAATCCCGTTGTTTTGGTATTGTTGCGATACCTTGTCACGGAATAATATGGGTGCTTTTTCTTTTTGTGATGCATTATCGTCGATGTACTTTAAAAAGTCCTTTGCTTGGGTTTCTGACCCAAACAGGTAATGGGTATTGATGAAAAAAGGACCGAATGTATTGGATGCATACCAAAAAGGTTGTGTGTGGTCGCTGACCTTAAGTGCATTTGTTTCAAATAAATAGTTCCGTATCATAGTTGACCTCCGAAATTCATGTTGTACAGATGAATGACTCTGTCTTTGAGTCGTGTAAATTCATCTTGTTCCAGGTAATGATGTTGTTGTATGGTTTCCGCACATTCCTGTGCTTCTTTGAGTATGCTCATATCAGTGTACAAGTTGGCAATTTTTAGTTCCGGCAAACCATGTTGGCGTGTTCCGAAGAATTCTCCCGGACCTCTAAGCTTCAAATCTTGCTCGGATATATAAAAACCATCAGTTGATTTTGTCATGACATCCAAACGTTCTTTGGAGATTTCCGATTCTCCTTGGTTGAACAAGATGCAATAAGATTGATTTTTTCCCCTGCCTACTCTTCCGCGTAATTGGTGCAATTGGGCCAATCCGAAACGCTCGGCGTTTTCCACAATCATCAAGGAGGCATTGGGCACATCCACACCTACTTCCACCACTGTGGTGGAAACCAATATATCAATGACTCCCTTTGAAAAATCATTCATAACGTCATCCTTTAGAGCCGATTTCATTTTGCCGTGAATAATGCCTACTTTGAAGTTTTTGAACTTTGCAGCGGTTTCTTCGGCTGTTTTTACAGCAGAAGTAGCATCAATGACCTCGGAGTCCTCCACCAAAGGGCAAATGATATATACTTGTTTGCCTTCACGAACTTCTTTGGCAATGAATTTGTCAATTCTATCCCGATATTCTTCGCTGACCACATATGTTTTAATTTTCATTCTGCCGGGAGGCATCTCATCGATGACGGATATGTCCAAATCACCGTATAAAATCATAGCCAAAGTTCGTGGTATAGGAGTAGCCGTCATGACAATGGTATCGGGATTCGTACCCTTTTGCGACAAGACCGCCCTTTGCTTGACACCAAACCGATGTTGTTCGTCGGTAATGACCAAACCGAGATTATGATAAATAACTTTCTCTTTAATAAGTGCATGGGTTCCGATGATGGCTGATATCTCACCGTTTTTCAATTTTTCCAGTATTTCTCCGGCTTGTTTTTGCGAAGTGCTACCGGTGAGAAGCTCCACCCTGTATGGAACATTTTCAAGGAATTTTGATACGGTGTTATAATGTTGTTGTGCCAATATTTCAGTAGGAGCCATCATGGCACATTGATAACCGCTTTCCAAAGCAACCAGCATGGCCATTACCGCAACCACCGTTTTCCCCGATCCTACATCCCCTTGAATCAGCCGGTTCATGATCTTCGGAGAGGTCATATCGGTATATACTTCATTAAAAACTTTATTTTGTGCATCTGTCAATTCAAAGGGTAATTCTTTGACAAAGGAACCGATCAATCTGCTTTGGTTGAATACAATTCCGTCGGTCATATTCTCTTGCTTACGCATGAATAGCAACGCCAACTGGAATTCCAGCAGTTCCTGAAAGACAGGACGATGTCGATACAGATCCAATGTGTTCAAGTCCTTAGGAAAATGAATGTTTCGGATGGATTCCTCGTAATCCGCCAAATGATATTTATGACGGATTATGCTTGGTAAAGGATCCGGCAAGTTCGACAACATGTCCAACGCCTGCTTGACGGCATTTCGAATTTGGAATTGGGATAAGCCTGCAACTGAAGGGTAGACCGGCATCAAAATACATTCTTTTTCCCTATCCTTTAACTCTATGAGCAGAGGATTGATCATCTGCATGCGAGAGGCTTTATTAATTTTCCCGTAGAAAATATATTTTTTACCTAATACCATTTTCGATGATATGTAGGGCTGGTTAAACCATATGATTTCCAATGTCCCGGTGTTATCCCTGACTAATGTTTTGGTCAGATGAATTCCCCTGGGAGATCGAATGTTGGTCACGGGATAGGAAACAGTCCCTAAAACCGAGCAGGATTCTTCCGGGGAAAGTCGGGCAATATCCTTGATATTGCCCCGGTCTTCGTATCGTCTGGGAAAATGATGTAACAAGTCCTCGATGTTGTAAATTCCCATTTTATTGAACAAGCTGATCCGGACTTTCCCCAATCCCTTAAGAATACCGATATTCGATTTGCCGAGATCCGTATTCACTGTCAATTCACTTCACCTGTTATTGCCCTTCCCCTTGATCCTGTTTGTCTTTTTCAACTTTGCGAATATAATCGCATTCTTGATTAGAACATTTAATGTTCGAATACTTATGAATCAAAAGACTACTGCACTTGGGACATTTTTCGTTTACAGGTCTGTCAAATAAGAAGAAATCACACTCGGGATGATTTTCGCATCCGAAATAAGTCCTCCCCTTCTTGGACTTTTTCTCTAGTATTTTTCCGTTACATTTAGGACAGTCCACTCCGGTTTCCACAATGATGGGTTTTGTGTTTCTGCATTCCGGAAAGCCGGGACAAGCTAGGAATTTACCTGTTCTTGAAAGCTTCACTACCATATTTCGTCCGCATTTTTCGCATATTACATCACTGACTTCATCCGGTATTTCGATTTTATCCATGTTTTCTTGTGCATTTTCTAAAGCGACTGAAAACGATTTATAGAAGTCATCCACAACTTTTTTCCATTGAACTGTTCCTTCTTCCACATCGTCAAATCTTTCTTCTAATGAAGCTGTAAATGTCAAGTTCACAACTTCAGGAAAATAATGCAACATTACATCATTGACGATCTTACCCAAATCGGTCGGAAATAACGTTTTTTTCTCTTTTCCCACATATCCTCTGGAAATAATGGTGGAAATAGTGGGCGAATAGGTGCTTGGACGTCCGATTCCGTTGTCTTCCAATGCCTTTACCAAGGAGGCTTCATTGTACCTTGCCGGTGGTTGCGTAAAATTTTGTTTGGGTAAAAACTGCAAAACAGAAACCTTATCCCCTTCGTTAAGTTGAGGTAATTCGGAATCTTTCTCATCTTCATCCTCTTCATCACGTCCTTCTGTATATATCTTGATGAAGCCTTTGAATGTGGTTTTCAGTCCGTTTGCTCTGAATATATATCCGTCCTGATCCGTTATTTCAGCCCGAATGGTGTCATATTCAGCATTGGCCATTTGACTTGCAATAAATCTTTCCCAAATTAATTTATACAGCCTGTATTGATCCCTGGACAATGATTCCTTGATCAATTCCGGTTGCAAATTAAGATCGGTAGGACGTATGGCCTCGTGTGCATCTTGTGCAGAGGATTTGTTTTTATATATTCTGGGTGAACTTGGCAGATAGCTTTCCCCGTATTGATCTAGTATATATTGTTTTGCTGCATTTGCGGCATCGTCTGATATCCGTTTGGAGTCGGTTCTGATGTATGTAACCAAACCGGTACTCCCGCTTCCTTTGATATCGACACCTTCATATAATTGTTGTGCCAGCATCATGGTCTTCTTCGTGGTAAAATTCAGCTTTCTGGCAGCATCTTGTTGCAATGTACTGGTGGTAAACGGGGCTGCGGGACTACGGGTCTTCGTACCCTTTTTCACCGAGGTGATCGTAAAGTCAGCTTTTTTCATGTGTTCCACAATTGCATCGGTTTGCTCTTTGGAAGCCAACTCCATCTTAACGTTATTCTGACCGTAAAACATGGCTTCAAATATATTGTCAGATCCGGTCACTTGCCCTTTCATCGCCAATGTCCAATATTCTTCTTGAACGAATGCGTTTATTTCATCTTCACGATCACAAATCATTCTTACTGCAACCGATTGAACTCTTCCTGCAGACAAGCCCTTTTTAACTTTTTTCCATAGGATGGGACTGATGGAATACCCTACGATTCGATCAATGAATCGTCTTGTTTGTTGCGCATCCACCAAATCAATATCAACAGCTCTAGGCTTTTTCACGGAGCTTACCACAGCGCTCTTAGTAATCTCATGAAAGGTGATCCTGACTTTTTCGTTGGGATCGATTTTTAATATATATGCTAAATGCCATGCAATGGCCTCTCCTTCGCGGTCAGGGTCAGTGGCCAAGTAAATATGATCCACACCTTTTGCATCTTTTTTCAATTTTGCGATAATGTCGCCTTTTCCTCTAATCGTTATATATTTCGGTTCATAATCGTTTTCAAGATCGATTCCCATTTGACTTTTCGGAAGATCTCTTACATGCCCCAAGGACGCAACCACTTTATAATTCTTCCCCAGATATTTTTTAATGGTTGTCGCTTTGGATGCAGATTCAACTATAACAAGGTTTTTCGCCATTATGTTCCTCCCAACATAATCATTTAGTTTTTCATCTATTCGTAATCATACTCATTGTAATACAAATATCAGTTCATTATTCATAAAAATATGATAGTTAATAGTTTACCGGTAATTTTCAAAAAAATCCATATATGTTGTATCCAACTTATTAAAAAGTTATATACCCACCGTCAGGTCTTTTTTTAATATGAAGCTTTAACTCCAATGATAAGAGAATTGCAAGCACCATATTGGTCTTTAAACCCGAATGTTCTGTTATGGAATTTATATCAGATATCCCTTCACAAATCAAATCATATATCATTTTCTCCGTTTCGTCTACATCAGAAGGCATAATCGCCCTATTGACGGATTTTGTCCGATACAGGTTGATGATGTCATCCGGGTCAATAGCCGGTGTGGCACCATGATAAATCAAATCATTCGTCCCCTTGCTTTGACTGCTGGATATGTTTCCGGGCAAAGCGAATACTTCACGCCCTTGGGCCAATGCATAGTCTACAGTAATTAACGTTCCGCTTTTTTCTCCCGCTTCAATGACTAAAATTCCTTTTGAAAGACCGCTGACAATTCGATTTCGTAATGGAAAAAAGTACGGAAGCGGATTTGTATCCGGAGGATACTCCGATATCACCGCACCGTGGTCGATAATATCGGAGTACAATTTTTTGTTTTCATAAGGATAGACGATATTCACACCGGATCCTAATACCGCTACGGTTTTTCCATTCGCTTCCAGGGCGCCTTTATGAGCATAAGTGTCGATTCCCTTTGCAAGACCGCTCACAATGACAATATCCTGCTCCGCTAAACAAGAAGCGATTTTCATGGCACAATTTCTTCCGTATGTAGTGGCTTTTCTAGATCCTACAATTGCAAAACAATTTTTTAGATAGGTTTTATTACCTAAAAAGTATAAAACAACGGGAGGATCGGGAATTTGTTTTAACAATGGCGGATAATCTTTGTCGTCAAATGGCAACACACCGATCCCCAAATCAAGTGTTCGTTTTAACATTTGCCCGGATTGCTTCCGGAGTTCTTCCGATGTGAGGTCTTGGTATGCACCTTGCGAAATACCAGAGGGGTTGTGTTCATTTTTAAAATTGGACCACAGATGATATGCACTTCCGAAACGTCTTATCAATGAAACCTTTAATTGAGGGGATATTCGGCTTAGCATGCTAAGCCACACCCAATACACCAAATCGTTCATTTGATTTTCTCCTTTGTAAAAGCTTCGGCTTTGTGCACAACCGGCAATTGACATTCAATGCCGGTTGTGTTTAAAAACCGAATCACATTTTGTATATATACCACTTACATGTGGAAGGTTCGTACTTTAACTCGTAAACCCTTTCCAGACCGTTAATTACACTTTGGACACGAAAAATAATCATGCGATTTCCCGATAGTTTTTCTTCATTGGTTTGTATGATTCTATCAATTTTTATGATTTTGGTCATTCCGCCTTCATCTGACAATCGGTACTTAATTGGTTGCAAATCCCCGTTGGTGCTATTGTATGAAATCATGTCCACAGGCTTCATCAACACTTTCAAACAGCTCACCGCCTTTACAAATTTGATCCGACTTCATTATAACACGAACATCCGTTCATTGTAAAGACGAAAGAGAACAATTATTCTTTCCATTTTTTTGATTTTTTACTTTTCTACAGATTTCCACTCTTGACCATGTCAAATAAAGCATCGGCCACCTGTTGATTTTCCAGTAACATATCCAAATAATACTTTATTTCGTTTAAAGTAAGCTCTTCGGTGTTGGATAAATACATTACCAAATCCAACATAGGAGAAAGAGCTTGATTTTTTTCAATCAATACTGCTAAATCACGAGCCATACGTTCGGGACGTCTTCTTAGAATATTATAAATTTCCTTATAATCAATTTCGTAGAACAAGTTGATCCCGTAGGATTTCCAACCGACCGATTTGATATTGAAATAAGGAACGACATTCAAATCGTTCATCTTTATGGAATAAGATAGTTTTTGCCCTTTCGTTAATTTATCAATTGTCTCTTGTTTTAACGGTAATTCAGCAATCATGAAATTTGTAAGAGAGATGGTGGCTTGAGAATCCGAGTTGTTCATTGCGATGGCAGCTGAAACCGGTACTTTGATAAAGCCTAAGGCCTTTAAGTTTAAGAAGGCCCTTGCCTCCCTGGTATCAATATGTACATCCATGATTTGAATTTGTTTTGGTAAACCCAAATCCATATCTTTCATTTCATCATCGATGTAAGAATTAATCATGTCGGAAGTCAATTGAATGTTAATTCCCTTTGCAGCTGAGTCATACTCCACCCCATTTGTAATTTCCTGCATCAAATTTTGTGTGCTACTGTAATTGTATGAAAATACCGGTGTACTCATGTTTAAATAGAATACAAAAGCGACAGGGATTAAAATGATTGCCGCAACAATTAGACCAATGAGCCATTTGATTATTTTTTTGAATGAAATGTTCAGATCATCATCGTACATTTTGCCACACCTCTTTAATTGAATATATAGAACAGATTCCAAAGCAATAATACCATATATTCTCTATGATGTAAAATGAAATTTCCCAATAGATGCAATTCAAACAAAAAACCGGTTACAAAGCGAAAGACGGTAACATATTTACATAATCCCGAATAGTATATATTAACTTTTGAAAGGGAGGTACTTAATATGGGAGGATGTAATCTTTTCGGTAAAGACAATTGCGCAATATTGTTCTTTATTATTCTTTTCCTCTTGTTGTTTGCTAATGACTCTTACGGAGTTGCAGGAGCAACAATTGGGTGTGATTAATTGATTCGGATCAAATCTTGAGAAAGGAGGGTAATGTATATGGGTAAACGTGCAAATTTATTCGGTGGCGATTGTACCGTATTGTTTTTCATCTTGGTGTTCTTATGCCTGTTCTCTGGATACGGCCGCTGCTGTGACTAAGAATATAATGTGCTTGGAAACTTCGTTTTCCGGTTCACAAATCACATAAAAAGGGGGACATATCCCCCTTTTTACACGATTTTTTATGTCTCTACTTTTTATTTTCATCCTGTGAAGGTTCTTTTTTCAGGTTCTTAATTTCTTCCATAAAGGTGTTTACATCTTTGAACTGTCTATATACCGATGCAAAACGAACATAAGCAACCTCGTCTAAGTCCCTTAAATGATCCATTACCATCTCCCCGATTGCAGTGGAGGAAATTTCACTATTTAATGAATTATGAATTTTACTTTCAATTTCATTGGCGATCTTTTCTATTTTCATAATATTAACAGGCCTTTTCTCACAAGCTTTTAACATACCGTTAATTAACTTGTTGCGATCAAAGGCTTCAAGTGTTTTGTCTTTTTTGACAACCATGACAGGAATTTTTTCTATTTTTTCATATGTAGTGAAACGCTTTTTACAGGATATACATTCCCTTCTTCTTCGTATGGCCTCATTATCTTCAGTCGGCCTGGAATCAATGACCTTATCCTCTTTATGTCCACAAAACGGGCATTTCATGATATGTTTTCTCCTTTTCGTCAATTACCATATGTTTAGGTGTGTTTCATATAAACTAACAATTAGATCATATGTTAAATTCGGTATTTTGTCAACATGAAACCGGCGGAATATAACTGATTTGTGTTATTCTTTGAGTTGTTCCTTGTGAATTGGTAACTCAAAAAGAGATCCACTGTGAACTATAAAGGAGAAAAAAATTAAGGAGCTGCAGCGAAAGAACATTATGAGGCATCTACGTGTACAAAAAGAAGCACCCAACTTTTGTATCAAAGATTGAGTGCTTCTATGAGTTATTCTACCAACTTTAATATATTGTACATGGACCGAAGAAGGAATCGGATTTGGCAGTAAGGATTGTTTGTCGTCCAATAACATACACCTGCGATTTTGTATCGGTTCACTGTATCCAGTTTTGCTAAAATACTTCTTGCATCTTCAAACCAAGTGACATGAAGTTTGTCATGTTTATCATAATGATAGAAGTACGGTGTTTGAGCACCGGAGTCAAATCGGATTTCCGCGTCGCTTTCAACGGCTTTTTCCATAGCGGTGTTGTTTGTGACTGCTGTGGCTGCGGTTCCTTCCATCCAAGGCAAACGCCATTCATAACCGTAATTGGGTATGCCGATCATGGTTTTTTCCGCCGGAATCAAGGCAGCTGCATAATCCAATACCTGCATCACTTTATTTACAGGAGAAACTGCCATGGGTGTGCTGTACGTGTATCCCCACTCATAGGTCATCAAACAGACCCTATGGGACAATTTTCCATGACTTTTGTAATCATGAGCTTCGCATAACATTTTATTTTTGTTTATGACTTTAGGTGCCAGAGAAGAAAAGACTTTCAATCCCATAGGATCAAGCAATGATGTTAAACGTTTTAAAAAATCATTGTAAGCAATCCGATCATTCGGGAAGATATACTCAAAATCAACGTTGATACCATAATAATTTTTTGTTTTTAAGATGTAAATGATGTTGTCGATCAAACGATTTTGCACATCTTTGTTGTTCAAGAGTTCTCGTGCTATATAGCTGCTGAAATATTTGTTGGTTATGACCATAAGAGGAGCCGTTTGATATTGAAGTGCCAGGTCGATGATGACCTCATCCTCAATCATATCCGGGTTTCCGTCCATATTGATCGCATAGCTGAAAATACACAAATAAGTTAAATCCGGAAGTGATTTTTCCAAAATATCGGTTTTCACCGTAGGGTATACATAACCGACTACTTCGATGGGTAGTTTTTCCCATGGGTGAATGTTGTCGGATGCATCAATTATGACAGCTTGGTTTGTAAGAAGTTTCCTGTTATCAATATTATTATCGATACATATTTTTTCAACCGGTACATTATAAAGACTTGATAGATCATTTAATGATTCACCGGGTTTTGTGACATGGATTATGATAAGAATCACGCCTGTTCATTCATGTTATATATTATATATATTCCGCGATGATGAAGCATATGAAAAAAGTGAAAGGTGATTTATTCACATTCGTGAACGGTTTTATCGTCTATGTCCACCAATATGACATCGATCCCGATCTTAATAATGTAATTCCAAGGAATGATCAATTCTTTCTCCTGTACCCAAATATTTGTTATGGAACGGCCAAAAGGTATGATCACTGTGGATACCCTACCCGTATCGGGATCAATCTCAATGTCCTTCGGATAACCTAATTTTTTACCGTTAAACACATTGACAACTTCTTTTTGCTTGAAATCCCATATTCTAATCATAATATTTTATTCTCTTGTTCTAACTTTATCGTTTAATATATATGAAGGATTTCAATAGAATATTATCTTATCTAACAAATTTTATAATATCTAAACGTATTTACGCATAGAGTTCAGAGCGTTTTTTTCCAATCTGGATACTTGTGCTTGTGATATCCCGATTTCATTGGCAACTTCCATTTGTGTCCGACCTTGGAAGAACCGCATGTTTACAATCTGTTTTTCTCTTTCGTTCAGTTTGCTGACGGCTTCTTTCAAAGAGATCTTCTTGATCCAACCGATATCATTGTTTTTGTCATCTTTGACTTGGTCCATCACCAAGATGGCGTCTCCTCCGTCTTGATACACCGTTTCGAACAAAGAGATGGGTTCTTGTATGGCTTCAATAGCCATAACCACATCCTCCTTGTCCATATCCATTTCCTTGGCGATCTCCATAATGGTAGGTTCGATATTGTTTTTGGCAGTCAGATATTCCTTTACCTTTAATGCCTTGTATGCCGTATCTCTTAAGGAACGACTCACTCGAATGGTGTTGTTGTCCCTTAAATATCTTCTAATTTCACCGATGATCATGGGTACGGCATAAGTTGAAAACTTTACGTTTAACTCCGTGTTGAAGTTATCGATGGACTTGATTAATCCGATGCAGCCGACTTGAAACAAATCATCGGCATGCTCCCCTCGATTGTAAAACTTTTGTATTACACTTAATACTAATTTCAGATTTCCGCTTATGAATTCCTCTCTTGCTTTTGTATCCCCATTTTTAATTCTAACAAACAGTTCACGTTTCTGATCTTCTGTTAATACCGGTAGCTTAGAAGTATTAACACCACATATCTCAACCTTGTTTACCGGCATGTTCTATTCCTCCAAAAATAATTTTGTATAAACAGTTCCCCGACTGTCTATACAACTCATTATTTCCTTGGAGGTTTAATTTATACCAGCTTGACGATTTCTTTTTTCAGCCTCATTATGATCCTTTTTTCCAATCTGGATATGTAAGATTGTGAAATGCCCATCATATCAGCAACTTCCTTTTGTGTTTTTTCTCCATGCTTCGTCAGTCCGTACCTTAATTCCATAATTTTTCTTTCTCGATCGGAAAGTTTACCCAAGGCTTGTTTCAATAATTCAATATCAACCTCATTGTCGATATTTTTTGATACGATGTCACTTTCGGTTCCTAATATATCGGACAACAAAAGCTCATTTCCGTCCCAATCAACGTTCAAAGGCTCGTCAATAGAGATATTGGCTTTTGTTTTATTATTTCTTCTTAAATACATTAATATTTCATTTTCGATGCATCGTGAAGCGTAAGTGGCAAGTTTAATGTTTTTAGTCGGATCAAATGTATTGACGGCTTTGATCAAGCCGATGCTTCCGATGGAGATCAAATCTTCAATATTTACGCCGGAATTGTCAAATTTGCCGGCAATATAAACCACCAACCTCAGGTTTCTTTCAATAAGAACCCTTTTCGCATCAGGGTCATCAATTCTTCCGATCAGCTCTTCTTCTTCCTCCTTGGTCAATGGAGGTGGTAATATTTCATTACCGTTTACATAATGAAGAAAACGGACTAACAGATCCTTAATATGTTCCTTGATGTTGATGAAAAAACTTTTAATCATAGCAATACCCTTTCTTTAAAAAATACTCTTGTTTATATTTATGACAGTAATTTAAAAAATATTATTATGGTTTTCCGGTTATTCCATTAATGTCGGATTGATCAAAGCTTTAAAAGCATTCCCCTTGCTCAACCGGTTTTTGGAAAATCCGATTACCGCTTTTTTTCTGACCTCAGGCAAATCGCCGCCCCATATATCCACATAATCAGGCGCAAAACCCGTCATGACTTGACATTTTTGATCGAGTGTATTGTAAGGGATGTATCGGATCCGAAGCTGCCAGTCCTCCACAGGTCTTTCTTCTTTTTGCTCTGTCCATTGTCCGGTTTTAATAATGCTGATCATATCTTCAGGTAAAAAAAGCTCCAGAGCTTTCATTTCAACTATAATGACAGGGGTATGGGTCATGGGTTCCATTAAGAAATTTCCTGTGTCCACAATCCCCGGTATGGTGATATTTTGTTGAGAATACCAAATTCTGATATGGTACTCACAGTTTTTATATTTTTTCATAATCCATTCTCTTAACAATAAAAAAATCATGACCAACAACAAAAATGCTACCAAGACATTCCCAATTTGAACACCAGTGTAGGTTGAATCTAATGCCACCAAAATACCTGCAAGAACAAATGTGCTCATTAGGAAAACAACCAAAGTTTTTAAAAATGTTTTAATGGATTGAGGTTGGAAAGAAATTATTACTATCACAACAGATAAAAGTACTTTTGACGAAAATCGAAAGAATATCCGATCCGGCCAAAGGACCATGGCAACCACATAAATTCCTCCGACAAAAGCTCCTACTAATAACCGGATATTTTTACATTGAAGTCTCAGCAGTACGGTTACCGCTTTCAGCAAGAAAAAATTAATGACCAGGTTTTCTATAAATAGTACATCCAGATACAACGTCACTTGTAACTCTCCTGTTGCCTTCTTTTTAATCTGGAATTTATTGTACCACAATTGGTATTACCTGTATAATTTCCCTTTGAAAATAAGAATATTCTGCACTTTTGGATTTTTCTTCTGATCAATTGAAAACAGCACCGGCAAGGTCGGTGCTGTTATATAATTCGAGATTATTTTTGATTTTTTCTGGTTATGTATTATCTTCTTCTTGTGTTTCTTAAGAAGGGTGGAATCTCTAATTCGCTGTCACTGTACTGTGACTTTTGATTGACATTGCTTTCCTTTGAAGGTTGTTGTGCCTGGTGAGGTTGCTGTTGAGACACTTGCTGTTGTGGCTGAGGTTGCGATTGTTGTTGTGGTCTCGGTTTTGCTTTCACAGGTTCTTCTTGCATTCTGGTATAACGATCTCTGCTTGTAGACTTTTTATCGAAATAGAGAAGATCCTCTTCTTGCGCAGGATCAAATCCGGTTGCAATAACGGTAATGGCAACATCGTCACCGAGGTTTTCGTCTATACCGGCACCCCAGATGATATTGGCTTCCGGATCAACCATCTTGTAAATATGTTCAGAAGCTTCGTATACTTCATTCAAGCCTAATTCAGGTCCGCCGGAAATGTTGATCAGTACACGTGTTGCTCCGGATATGGAAGTTTCCAATAACGGACTTTCAATGGCGATTTTCACAGCGCTTTCCGCTCTGCCGTCTCCTGAGGCACGACCGATACCCATATGTGCAATACCGGAACTTTTCATGATGGTTTTCACGTCGGACAAATCCAAGTTAACCAGACCGGGTACGGCAATCAAGTCAGAAATACTTTGAACGCCCTGTCTTAAGACATCATCAGCCATTCTGAATGCTTCAACAATCGGTGTTTTCTTATCAGAAATTTGTAATAGTCGATCATTTGGTATCGTGATGAGGGTATCAACTTCTTGAATAAGTTTTTCTAAACCTTCATCTGCATTAAGCTTTCTTTTTCGTCCTTCGAACGTAAAGGGTTTGGTTACTACCCCTACAGTTAATATATCCATTTCTTTGGCAATACGGGCAATAACGGGAATCGCTCCGGTTCCTGTTCCTCCCCCCATACCTGCAGTAACAAAAACTAAATCGGTTCCTTTAATTGCTTGAGCGATTTCTTCCCGACTTTCTTCAGCCGACTTTTCACCGATTTCAGGATTGGCACCTGCGCCTAGACCTCTTGTCAGCTTATCTCCAATTTGTATTTTTGTATTGGCTTTGGATTGTAATAACGATTGCTTGTCCGTGTTAACTGCAATGAACTCGACACCCTTTAATCCCATGTCAATCATTCTGTTTACAGCGTTATTTCCGCCACCGCCCACTCCTACTACCTTAATCTGGGCAAAACGTTCCGTGTCAAAATCAAATTCAAGCACGTGTACTCCTCCTTTATCCTAATCTATCCTTAAAACCTTTAAATTTCACATTATTATGTTACCTGTTTCTTAAATTATAACTTTAAACATGCAACAAAATCAATCTATTTTCAATAAACCCATAACTTTTTTCAAAATTGATTCTTTCTTTTGATGCTTTGTTTCTTTTTTTACATTCAAAAGGCTTTCTCTTTTCAATAACGGATGATGGGATATGTAGCGGATCATTCCGCATCCTGTTCCGTAACAAATATCTTCCACTTCAAACAATGCATAAGGAATTTTCTTATACTTCAATCCAAAGACTTGTTGAACCTGATCTAAGTAGCCTGTATACTTTTCAATGTCGGCACCGTATATGCAAACCTTGTAGTCCTCTGCTAACGGAATATCGTGATCCGCCAGCTTTTGAGCACATATTTCATAAATATCTAAAATTCTGTCCCTGGTAAATGTTACCATATCAGATAGTTTGAATGTAATATTTTCTCCGTTTATACCTCTTACAGTATTCTCCAAGTCACTTTTTATGTATAGGGGATCTGCTACCGGGTAATGGTGCAAAAATCGTTCGGCATCTTCAACGCTGATATTTAAACCGATAGAGACATCCTTGACGATATTCTTTGCACCTGCAAAAATCGTATCGATATAAACGATCTTGCCAAAACTGCATACAGTTATGTCTGTTATTTCCCACGAAATATTGATCATAATTACATTGGATCTTTCACTGTCTGAAAAAGGTAACAATGACAATCCGCTTAATGTATTCATCACAATTCCATCCATTTGTAAACCCACACGATCAAATAAATTGTTCAAAACGGTGAAATATTCGGAATTCAAAGACACAATATTGGATGAGGCAGATAATTGATTGGCGAATTTACCCAAAGGATCCCGTACTTCCATATTATTATCCAATATGAATTTGGTTAATGCAATATCGATGACCACTGAGTTATCTTTTTTAGGAACCGACAAGAGTTTATTCTTTATATTATGTAAGACATCCTTGTCAACTTCCTTGTTAAAAACATTTTCTGTGACGAAATGTTGATCGACTTGACACATATAACATGGAACATTTACAAAAGCAGACTTTATACCGATGCCGTAGTCGTTTTTGATATTTTTTATGGTTTCGGAGAGCGCGTTCACAACGGTATCCATGTCGTAGATGACACCTTTTCTTATACCGTTACACTCAACACCGACGTTTACTTTCGATTGAACTTGTCCGGCTTTATTGATGCTTCCTATGCATACATTTAATAATGATGATGTAAAATCTATTACAGCTATATCAAAATCCAATATTTTCACTCCCGGCTTCCGATTTTTATAATCAAGTATTTTTCGAACACCAAGATTATGTTCGATTTTACTAAGTAATATCATATCGTTTTTATGTTTTAATTACAATAGTTAATATGAAAAACGTCATAAAAATTTCAATATATTGTGCTTTATAGATCCATTTTGCACAATATATTGCTATCCTTGGGTTGTTGCCGATGATGTTTCTTGCTTTTGTCCCGTTATAGGTGTAAAAACGGGATTGGTTCCGGTAAAGTCTAAAACGCCGTTTCCTTTGACCTGCAGGCTTTTAAAATAAATATCCAACAATGAATTGATGTTGTATGTAATATTGTCATCTGCCGGAATAATAGCCATAATTTTATTCTTCAACATCATATGAATGTTCTTCTTATCGGCAAAGCTTATTTCTTCTACAAGGGGTAAGAATTCTTCGATATACGTTCCCTTGTCATCCGCTTTTTTAATTGCGTTAAAAGTAACCGCTGCCGTATCCAGCTTGTTTGTATTTTCCAAGTCAAGTTTTTTTCCGGTTTTAAATGTGGTGAAAGATATCCCGGAGAGCAGAATCAAATCTTTATCCGGTGCTGATTCCGAAACTTCCAAAACTGTTCCTTCGTGATCCAACACCAAGTATGTCCCTAAATAAGCAGTATAGAAAATAGCATTTCTTTCTTCTATGACATAAGAAATGGTGTCCGGCACTTGATATGTAATACGGATGTCCTTTATGTAAGGAAATATATTTTTAAGGTGTTCTTCTTCCTTGGAGTATCTGAAAAGATACAATTTACCCCCTTGGTCAAATAATTGTTTGAACCCGTTCTCATTCGTTTTTAAGTTGGTATCTTTGATCAGAGTACTGTCTTGATAAATTTTATTACCTTCAAATACCAACTCGGTTATATTAAAATACTGTAAATTCAATAGCAACGCAAAAAAAGCAAGCAACGCCAAAAGTAATATTACAGGTATAAAATACCTAACTCTCATACAAATTCCGCCGTTCTAATCAATTTTTATGATATCTGCACCAACGCTTCTTAATTTGTCTTCTATTCTATCATATCCTCTTTCAATATGCACGGCACCATCTACAACCGTTTCACCTTTTGCTTTTAATCCGGCAAGAATTAACGCCGCTCCGCCTCGCAGGTCTTTGGATTTTACATAAGTACCGGTCAATTCCGATACACCCTTGATCACTGCCGTTCTTCCCTCGATAATGATATCGGCACTCATTTTCTTCAGCTCTTCAGAAAAACCGAAACGATTGTCAAACACAGTTTCGATCATAATAGAGGTACCTTGAGCCACCGACAGTATAGATGTCATTTGAGGTTGCATATCCGTAGGAAATCCCGGGTAAGGCGATGTTCTGATGATGTCCACCGCTTTTAAAATTTTTGGTGCCATAATCCGTAATCGGTCTTCCTCTTCTTGGATTTGGCAACCGGCTTCGGTCATTTTAAGGATAATCGGCCGAATATGACCCGGTATGATATTTTCCAAAACCAGATCCCCTTCAGTAATGGCCGCTGCGGCCATAAACGTCCCTGCTTCGATACGATCCGGAATGATATCAAACTCCATATCGCAATCGATTTCATCACATCCCTCAACAACAATTCTACCGGATCCTGCTCCATACACCGATACTCCTAATGCCTTCAGAAAGTTTTGAAGACTGATGATTTCCGGTTCTTTGGCAGGATTGTTAATAATGGTGCGTCCTTTTGCGTAAACTGCAGCTAACATAATGTTTTCAGTTGCTCCGACACTCGGATAATCCAAGTTCATTTCACAACCTATTAATTCTTTCGCCTTGCAACACAATATTCCTTCATTCGCGAAGAATATTTCCGCACCCATTTTCTTTAAAGCCTTTATATGTATGTCAATCGGCCTTGGACCGATTTCACACCCGCCCGGATAACTGATGCTTATTTCCTTGCATCTTGCCAGCATCGGCCCTAAAAATATGATGGAAGAACGCATTTCGGTTGCTAAATGATTTGGTACAACAGTTTCTTTGACTTGCTTACATGAAGTCCGGATGATGTGGTCAGAAAATGTGGTTTCCGCGCCAATGATATTTAAAATTTCTATGGCGACATTCACATCTCGTAAGTTAGGACAATTTTTTAACGTGCATGTTCCTTTGTTTAGCAAAGAAGCAGCAATAATCGGTAGAACGGCGTTTTTCGAACCTTGGATTTTGACACTACCGTTTAAAGGACGGCCCCCTCTTACAATAAATTTTCCCATATTTATACACCTCTCAATACATATTATGATATGCATTATGTATATTAATGGTTCCATTCAAGACTTTTGAAACCTTTGAAAGAGTTCGGAGCCAAACATTAATATTATTATTAGCATTTACAACATAAAAAAACAACCGTTTCAAGATATTCACCATGTAATCTATGTCTCAACTGTTCTTTCTTACCTTAACTTTGTTCATGTGAAATCTTTTTTCTACTGTTTTTCATAATATATAACGGTATCAAGAAACACAGTGCAATTAAAAACATGGTCGCTGAATAGAAGAACAAAACAGCATAGTCATCAATCCAATCCACAATGGCACCGAACAGCAAAGGGCTGACGATACTAGCGAAAAATGAAAAGAAATAATAATATCCGGTATATTTTCCGGTTTTGTTTTTCGGTGCTAAGCTCACAACATATGGATATGAATTAATCATAACCAAAGCCCAGCAAAACCCGCTTAGAATCATTAAAATTTGTACAACTTGTTTCACCGGATAAACCATAATAAAGGTCAGGCATATACTGATGACCACCAACCCTATAATCATGCTCTTTAACCTTCCGATTTTTTCTCCTACATATCCTGCCGGAATGCTGGAAACCAAAAACGATCCTGCCAACAAAGCAAACAAGAAGGCAGCATCCCCCGGGGTTATATTCAATATGTAGGTGGAGTACAATGACAAATAGGTTTCAATGGCGTTGTATCCGCAGAATAAAAAGAATACCGCAACCAATAACAAGATTAATTCTTTGTGTTCAACAAATGCAATGTTGATTCTTTTTAGAATGTTACGGGTCTTTTTTTCCGCGATCTCCGTCTCATCTGCATCTTCATGATTGTTTGTATCAGGTTGGTCATATAAAGGAGCTGAAGGTTCTTTATAAAAAATCGCTAAAATGACGACTGCTAAGACCATAATGGCTGCACATGCGAAGAAAGGCAATTTTTCGTTATAGTCGAAGAGCATACCCCCTAATAAAAAGGCAATCAGTGTGCCCAGTCCACCCATCAGGTTGATGATACCGTTTGCTTGGCTTCTTTTATGCTCCAGTGTGCAGTCCGGCATCATTGCCACTACAGGTGCACGATAAATGCTCATGCCGAAATTCATGACAATGATTGCACCCATCAAAGAAAGGAGATTGACATGAAAAGGAATCAAGGTAAGAGCCACTGCCGCTATTGGAATGCCGATTAATAGAAAAGGCATTCTCCTGCCGAAACGAGTGTTGGTTCGGTCGCTGAGGCTTCCGAAGTACGGTTGAAGAATGACACCTGATATGTTATCAAATGTCATGACAAATCCGATGAGTACGGTGTTATCGATTAATTTATCTAAAAATACCGGTACAAATGCATTATAAACCGACCAAGCGACGGTTACTGTAAAAAAGCCCAAACCGATCAATATAATTTTTTTATTAAATTTCATGCAAAATTAAAACCTTAATCCTTATCTTTTATCTATACACACATCTCCACACAAAAATGAGTACATTTTTCTGTAGTAATCTTATCTAGTTACAGAATAATCAATTTTTTGTCTGCAGATGCAGTGAGAACTTCCACTCCGTCCTTTTTCACAATTACGGAATCTTCAATGCGAACCCCTCCGGTTTGACTTTTGTAGATTCCGGGTTCCACAGTCACCACAGAATTTTCCGGAATGGCAACATTCCCTCTTCTGTTCAATGAGGGTGCTTCATGGATTTGCAAACCCACACCGTGCCCTAAACCGTGTACGAAACAATCTCCGTAACCGGCTTTTGCGATGATGTCACGTGCATAGGAATCGATTTGCGCACCGGTCAATCCGCTTTTGACATAATCCGTTGTCCTTTTTTGAGCATCCAAAACCACATTGTATATATTTTTCATTTCATCGGTAGGATTGCCCACAAAAACAGTCCTGGTAATATCTGCACAATAGGAACGGTAGGTTGCTCCGAAGTCCATGGTAACAGGATCTCCGATTTCGATTTTCTTCTCCCCCGGTGTCCCGTGAGGTAATGCCGAACGGATCCCTGAAACTACAATGGTATCAAATGATGTATGGTAGGAACCGTGTTTTTTCATGTAATACTCCAGCTCTGCTGCAACTTCTAATTCGGTTATGCCGGGCTTGATTAATCCTAGACAATGATTGAATGCATCACAGGATATCTGATTGGCTTTCTTGACACAGTCCAATTCAAATTGGTTCTTAATGATTCTTTTTTCAGTTAAATAATCATTCTTCTTCACTGCACTTTTCACTCTATATTTAGAACATGCCTCTTCTTCAGAAATGAATTCACCTGCAATATCTTTGATCTGCTCGTTTTCCAAGATCTGCGCAATGGTCTCATTGGCATCATCGGAATAGACCACCGGTATATACCCGGTCGTTTCTTGTTTGACTTGCTCTGCATACAATGAATTGACCACAATATAGTTATTACCACCGGTAATAATCGCTGCAGCAAATTCCCCGGTATATCCGGTGACATAATTACAATTATATTTGTCCTTTATAAGAAATGCTTTTACTTTGCTGTCCAATTGGTTTTCTCTTAAAAATTTCAATTCAAGGTTCTTGGTATTTAACATAATAGCTCTCCTCCGGATTTCACACTTAATGTTGATTATAACATTAATTAATGAAATCATGTAACTAACTATTGTTTTTTTATATGAATTTTATCCCGATATATAATTTTAATTATTAAATAAATCAACATTCATCACATAAAAGGCTAGACTATTGCTTAACTTTACGCTTATAATATCAATAGTGATATTTTATTACTATAATGAGAGAATAATTAATGAATCATGGAGGTATTAACATGTCTAAGAATATTTCAATGTTGGCTCTCAATGGTGGCGAAAAAGCTGTCAACAAGCCCTTGCCTGCAAGAAATCACTATGGTGCAGAAGAAAAAGCCATTGTAAACAAAATGTTTGATGAGGCAATTGCATCCGGAAATCCACAAGGTTACAACGGACCATATGAAGAAGCTTATTGCAAACAATTTGCTGAATTTATGGGCGGCGGATACGCTGATGCCGTTAACTCCGGTACAAATGCTGTATATGTGGCTTTAAGAGCTTTGGAAGTAAAACCGTTTTCTGAAGTCATTGTCGGACCTATTACCGACCCCGGCGGAATGATGCCTGTTGTTATGTGCAATTGTATTCCTGTTGTTCCCGATGCAGCACCCGGAAAATACAATACAAGTTCCGAACAAATCGCAAAGATGATTACACCGTTGACCGGGGCTATCATTGTTGCTCATATTGCCGGCGAACCGACAGACATTGATAAAATCGTAGAGATCGCTTCAGCAAAAGGCATTCCCGTTATTGAAGACTGTGCGCAAGCCCACTACGGAAAATTGAACGGTAAACTTTTAGGAACATTCGGAGATGTAGCTGCATTCTCCACCATGAACGGTAAACATCATTGCACCGGTGGACAAGGTGGTGTGGTATTTACAAAATCAGAAGAATTATATTGGAAATCACGTCAATACTCCGACAGAGGAAAGCCTTTCGGAACAGATGCAAGCCAAGGTAATGTGGTCGCAGCTGTGAATATGAACTTATCTGACCTGCAAGCTGCAATCGGAAGCGAACAATTGAAAAAGTTACCAGGTATAGTGGAAAGAAGAACGGCTGTTGTTAAAAAATTTACTGAGAAATTTAAGAACTTAAAATCAGTAACCATTCCCGAACAACTTCCCGGTGCTGAGCCTGCTTACTGGTTCTGGAGACTGGAAGTCAACCTGGATGCCATTACATGTAAAGATAAGTACGAATACTTAAAAGCCCTCAGAGCTGAAGGCGTTCCTGTAAATCCGGAATATAGAGCAATTCCTCATATGAATGCATGGTACAAGAACAGAAACGTATTCCCTGGAACCGATTTGCCTTGGTCTGCAGCTGAATACACAGGCGAATACAAAGATAAGGAAAAAGCAAATTTCCCCATCCCCAACGCTATGGCTGCAACAGCAATCCAATACAACCTTTCCATAAACGAAAGCTGGGATGATGAAACAATCGACATGATTTACGAAGCATACAGAAAAGTAGACGAAGCTTACGCTAAGTAAAAATAAATCATAAGATTTAAAACAAGTAAAATTAATGAAATTAAAAATGGGAGACGAGTTTTAAGCCGGCTCCCTTTTTTGTTCTTGTGGAGTGTCTTATCAATCCATCAGCCGTCGGGAGAACGGTTCCACATACCCTGATATGGAATTGTTGCCGCACATTGCATCCATCTTTGAAATCACTGTAGATGAACTTCTTGTTTCCGCTAAGCGTCGTACCTTGGCTTTTCCGGCAATCGTGAAGGAGCTTATGATATTATTGAAGATATTATCTCCCTTCTTGAAAATGCAATGAAGATGACCTAAAAGGTAATAGTGCATTTAAAATGCCGTTGGTTTGAATTCAGTGATTGGACAGCCGAAGAAGATTGGAACAGTTTGGGGTATCATCCTTTATTCGTCATGGTTCATCCGTAACGATTCAAGATTTCAAGGTTATGTAGGCAGAATTCATTCTCTCATTGTAACAAGGAAAAAGCAAAAGTAACAGTTATTATAATAATAAGCAAAAAAGATGAAGGGAGTGACTTTATCACACCCTTCCTTTTAAAACACTGTTCTCATCAAATTTTGTACTAATTCCATTACGATTATAAATATTGCTTAAACTCGTCATAATAAGGTTGGGTTTTGGTTCCCCCTTCTCCCCTGATGTTCAAGCTTCCGGTGATGTTACCCATACGTGTACAAGTGTCCATATCCTCTCCGGTGATGAATCCATAAACAAAACCGGCGTCAAAGCTGTCCCCTGCTCCTACGGCATCTACTTTGGGTACATCAATAGACTCGAAGAAACCGGATTTTCCTTGATAATAGGTGATCGCACCATTTGCTCCTAGCTTGACTGCCACCACAGGAATAACGGATTTTAACACATCAATGGCTTTTTCAGCAGTGGATTCTCCTGTGATTGCCATGGCTTCATTTTCATTAGGAAAAAATATATCGATTTTTG
>CALCRE010000267.1 GCA_937894465.1 uncultured Clostridia bacterium | reverse complement strand
ACGCTTGAAAACGCCGATTTGCTCTATATTTCACGCTCGCTCTTCAAAACTGTAAAAGACCCTCCTTATATAATTTACATTTTACCGTACATATTCGTCTAACCAATCGATCAATGCTTTGTCAAACCACTTATCCGGGTTTTCTTTAAACATATGTAATACTTCATCAACGTACTCATCGGCTTTCATGGATGTAAACAATGCATTGCCACATCGGGAATATGTCAATAAACCTGCTTCATCCAATACTCTTTGTGTCTTTTGGGAATCATGAAAAGGCCAAACTCCAGGGACATTATGTCGTGCGACTTTAGACATGGCCAAACATTTTTTCTTTTCGTCGGATATGGAATTCAAAAAGAATTCAACCAGCTTGTATTCGGCAAAATGCTTAAAAGTGTTGTACACAGTGTCAACGCCGATAAAAACAATTCGGGCACCTAAGTTATACATCTTTTGCCATGGAGAAGAATAGGAAAAGCAATAGTCGCCAAAAACACCTTGTCTAGGGCCGTACGCAGTATGCTCCCCAGTGATCTCCCGGGCTTTTTGACCCCAAGCGGAAACAGAATGAGTGGCTTGATCACTGCGCAAAGAATCCGGTAATGTTCGAAATACTTCTGTGACGTACCCTACATCGGAAGGAGATTTCTCCTTGTCCCAATGAACATAGGCATTAGCGAAATCCCTCTGAACCAATGCGGGAAACACCACAGTCCCTTTCGGGGTGACCGCTTCTTTTGCCGCTTCAATGACGGTAATCGCACCGCCTTCCACATATCCGAAGCTTTTCAAAGATAAGTGGATTAGCATCGTATCCTCCTCATGCACACCTACGGCTTTGAAAGCCGCCAAAATATCACCTTTTGTGACCGGTGACAAATACCTTGGTCTTGCAGTTTCCATCACAACACCAACCTTTTTCACAGATTTTATGAATCATGGGTCCTTAAGTGTATTGTATCAAAAAGATCCTATACAACTCAATCACTATATTAACTAATATTATACTAACATTTACCATGTTAGTAGTATAAACCGGTTTACACTTTAATCTGAATAGTATATTATAACAATGAGGTGAAATTTTATGGCAATGCGACAATCTTTCGAACAAAAGCTTCGTGAATTGCATCTGGATTTAATCTATATGGGCGGCTTAGTGGAAGAATCCATCGACAAAACAATCTTAGCCTTGCAAAACCAAGATATTGAGTTGGCTAGAAATGTTTTTGACGGTGATGATGTCATTGACGATTTAGAGCGTGTCATCGAAAAAAAATGCTTGATTTTGATCGCACGTCAACAACCTGTAGCAAGAGATCTACGTAGTATAACCGCGGCATTGAAGATCATTACCGACATGGAAAGAATTGCGGATCATTCTTCTGATATTGCAGAAATTACCATACGGATGGCAAGCGAAAAATATATCAAACCCTTAATTGATATTCCCATCATGGCCGGCAAAGCCAAGGAGATGGTGAATAAAGCCATTGACGCTTATGTTCGTCAAGATGTAGAATTAGCAAAGGTGGTATGTGCAAGTGATGATGATGTAGATGAATTATTTCAAAAAATTATTTTGGAATTAGTCGGGCTCATGCAGAATAACACAGATATCATCGGTCAAAGTGTAAACCTTATGTTTATCGCAAAATACTTGGAACGGATGGGTGATCACGCCACTAACATAGCTGAGTGGGTGGTATATAATGTCACAGGAGAACATGAACATTTAGCCACGATGTTACACAAAGACGATAAGAAAAGGAATCCGTTTATATATTAAACAATTTATCCATAAAGGAGTTTTTACTATGTCAAAAGAAAACATCTTTGTTGTAGAAGATGAAAAAAACATTCAGAAATTAATAAAATACAATCTGGAATCCAATGGATTTCGAGTCTCGACTTTTGATAATGGAGAAGACTTATTGGAGAAGTGCAAAGAAATGACTCCTGATTTATTTCTTTTGGATATCATGCTTCCCGGAATTGACGGGTTGGAAGTGTGCAGAAAGCTCAAAGAGAACTCAAAAACCAACCTTATACCCATTATCATGCTCACTGCAAAAGGAGAAGAATTCGACAAAGTGCTAGGTTTGGAGCTAGGTGCTGATGACTATATCACTAAACCTTTCAGCGTAATCGAACTCACCGCTCGAATCAAGGCTGTTTTAAGAAGAGCTTCGAGAGACAATTGTACAAGGCAAGATACCATCCAACACGATGGCATCGTCATCGATGATTCACGAAGAGAAGTGTATAAAGATGACCGGATCATAGAAGTAACCTTGAAAGAATATGAGTTGTTAAAAATGCTCATGTTAAACAAAGGTCATGTTCTAACAAGGGAAACCCTTCTGGAAAAAATATGGGGATATGACTATTTCGGCGAAACACGAACAGTGGACGTTCATATTCGATATTTAAGGCAGAAAATAGAGGAAGACCCCAATCACCCAATATACATAGAAACAGTCAGAGGTGTCGGTTACCGATTTAATGATAAAGTGAGCACTTCATGAAGAAACGGATTTTTCTTTATAGCGCTGCTTTTATGACCGTAGCTGTCATCCTCGGCGGGTTATTCGTTTCGAAAGTATCAAGCAATGTCTACCAAAACAAGGTAGAGAGCTTTCTTTTATCATCAGCCAACATGATTGTTTATCAGATGGAACTTCAATCGCAAAATGAATTGATGCAAGATTTCGATCCGTTAGCTGTAAAGTATTCTAAACTTTTGAGCAACAAGCAAGATAAAGTAAATCCCGATGTCCATGTCACTTTTACAGATTATAACGGTGATGTTCTAGGCCGTTCTTCCAGTTTGTTTTCCATAGAAAATCAAATCACCAAGAAAGAAATTTCCGATGCTATATTCCGAAAATACGGAAGGAGTATCCGAATAGATAAAAGAAGCGGTGTGAGGTATTTGCATATTGCCCTTCCCCATGAACCTTCTGAGACCGTTGTTAGGATTTCAGTCTCCCTAGCCTATATCACAACATTGAATCGATCCTTATTCCTTTATACCTTTATAGCTATTATAATCGGGTTGTTGCTTGCCTTTTTGGCATCTCGCAAGTTCAATTCAACAGTGATTTTACCCATCAAGAGACTAATTCAAGTATCTACGGATATAGCGGAAGGCGATTACAGCAAAAGAGTGACTCTCGGAGCTTCTGATGAATTAGGCAAATTGGAAAAAGCCTTTAACCAAATGGCGGAAGAGACTGATCACAAGGTTCATGCGCTGACAGAGAAGAATACTCGTGTCATTTCCACTTTAAACAGCATCGATCACGGTATATTGGCATTGGATAAAGATAAAAAAATATTATTCATCAATTTAGCTATGGCACGTATATGTGAACTGAAAGACTCGGAAAGGGAATGTGTGGGATGCAGCTTAATGGAAGTATTCCGCAATGTTCCATTGAGTAACATTATCCACGAAACATACCGGGACAACAGTCCGAAATCTCAAGATATTCAATTTGGATTACCCGAAACCTTATACCTGAAGGTGTCCACCAACCCTATAAATACACCCCACGATAAAAACAAAATCAATGGTGTGATTGTAACAATACAGGATGTAACCACTGTCACAAAGCTTGAAAAGATGCGCACACAATTTGTGTCCAACGTAACCCATGAATTAAAAACACCATTGACATCCATTCGGGGCTTTATCGAAACCCTACGGGCAGGTGCTATCAACGACGCTGAAGTCGCCGAGCAATTCTTGGATATCATTGACATTGAAGCCGATCGATTATCCATTTTAATCAATGATATTCTTCAATTGTCTGAAATTGAATCCATTAAGGATGATGTCCAAATGGATTATTATGCTTTGCGTGAATTGTTCCTGGACGTTCTACCTGTGCTTGAAAAAGCCGCTGAACCGAAAAATGTGCAGATACACGAGCAAATCGATGATACCATCATTATGAAAGTAAACCCCGGCCGCATCAAGCAATTATTTATGAATCTGGTGGATAACGCCATCAAATACAACAAAGATAGCGGAGAAATTTGGGTCAGAGCGTATCAGACTGAAGGGGTGGTTGTACTCAAGGTCAAGGATAACGGTATCGGTATACCCAAAGAGCATCACGTCAGAATCTTCGAACGATTCTACCGGGTGGACAAAGGAAGGTCAAGAGAAATGGGCGGTACCGGATTAGGTCTTTCGATCATCAAGCATATTGTTAATTTATATAACGGTAGTATTAAAATGACCAGTAATCCAGGTGAGGGTACCGAATTTGTCATTAGATTACCGTTATAAGGAAGAAAAGCCTTGAAGCACCGTTATTGCACGTTAATGTCCACAGTGGTTAAAAAGATTCCAATTTTGCTTGATTGGAAATTGTTCCTTTGGTTCAGAATCTTAGAACGATTCTACCGGCTGGACGCCCCGGTCACTCCCGATTTAATTTACGAATTTTAGCTGCATCAAGAATCAATTTCCTGTATCTTTTATTCTGTTCTTCTGCTATTGCAACTGCTTGTTGTACCATGTAAGCCGCTTCAGAATGAAGCGTGGGCATTTTATTTTTTATATACTCTAATAAAGCCTTTCTTTGAGCCCTTGTCGGAATGGTCATTGAACTTGGAATGGGCAAAGGATCATCACCTTCGCTTAAGGATTGAGGAGTTTGATTTGAAAACAACATCACATTACGCATGTTCTTGCTTACTTCATCAGTAGTCAAATCATACTGCCCGTTCTCGTCCAATTCAATTCTGTTAAAAATGATTCTCCATATAGTCACGGGAACTCTATTCTCGGTTTCGTATAGTAACTCCACACATAAAACGGACTGATTTTTATGCCCCGGTACTGCCTTAAATGCACTCCCCTTTGGAATGGGGACTTTTATGACCTTTAAATCCTCTGTTATATACAAATATCTTATTCCCGCCATTACCTTCATTCCTCACCTAATATAACTGTATTGATTATAAATCATTTTAACAACGAAGAGAAGCTCTTATTAAACAGCATAATGAATAAATATTCACAGCATGAATTTATATTGCATAATTTTGCGTCAGAAAATATGTTTTTGCGTTCTTTTTTGTCTGAAGATCGAAAATCACTAAAAAGAAGAGGTTTACGCCTCTTTCGATAATATGTTCTATGTGCATGAGTTATCCACAATTAAAACAGTCGTTTTTGTGGATATTGTGATTAACTTTGCTATACGCAGTTAAATCCATGTAAAAAGCCTGTGGATAACTTTCAAACTGTGTCCACAGGCATCGGGATAAAATTCGACAAGTTTCAATATTGTACGAGCGTTCTTGTCGATATTCGGTTATTTATTCGCCGTTTATGCATATATTATGATTCTTCCAAGATGGTTCCGTCGGTATCGATCACTACGATTCTCCAAGGAATCATTTTTCCGCTTTTAATCAATGCTTGTTTCACTGCATAGGACAATCCTCCACAGCAAGGCACTGACATCCGAAGAACCGTTACACTTTTTATGTCGTTTCTCTTTAATATTGCAGCCAACTTCTCAGAATAGTCTGCATCATCCAATTTGGGGCATCCGATCAATGTTATCTTATTCTTCATATAATCATTGTGTATATTGGCATAAGCATATGCCGTACAATCGGCGGCAACCAACAAATGAACACCGTCGAAATAAGGAGCATTCACCGGTACCAATTGAATTTGAATCGGCCATTGGCGAAGTTGGGATTCAATGGGTCCATGGTTGCAGGAACAATCCTCTTTTTCCCCATTCTTATCGATCTCTTTCGGGTTAAGATTACAAGAACAATCCTGCTTTTGTTCATTCTTTACGGTCATAGGGCGGGCACTGATACAACCGCCACTGCTACATTCTGCATTCTTCTTTTCCATGTTCCGTTTTACGGCTTCCTTGTCAAAGGCGTCCGCTTCCCGTTCCTCAATGGTAATAGCACCGGTAGGACATTCCGGTAAGCAATCTCCTAATCCGTCACAATATGATTCCGAAACAAGCTTTGCCTTTCCGTCAATCATTTGAAGAGCTCCTTCATGACATGCAGACACGCAAAGTCCACATCCGTTACACAATTCCTCATCTATACTGATAATCTTTCTAATCACTCTTAATTACCCCCTTCAACTAAATTTCTTTATGTGAAAATTGTACCCCATATGAAAAAAGCAATCGGTAACCAATGTTACTAATTAAGGAATCTCTTCTTTTTTGATCTACGAAAAAAGATGTAGCGAACACTACATCTTTTTATCTATTTCTATATAAATTTACCCTTTTGCTATATCTTTTTATCTCCATGGTAACCGGTATTAAAGTCCCAGCGGCCTGCTCCTACGGACATGGCCACAATTTTTTCCGCTCCGATGTCCGGCATTCCGTGATGAGAGTTAGAAACGACATAACCGCCACATTTTGAAAATGCTTTTATATTCCTTTGGGTCTGCTCCACCACATGGTCAAAATCACCTTCTACCAATGTTTTCTGAGCATCAACACCGCCGTGAATCACAAGCCTTCCCCCTATTTTTTCAGCTAACTCCTCTGCAGACATATCAGGACAGCTTGTCTGCACTCCTATATGGGCATTAATTCCGATTTCAATAAAGTCCTCATAAACCGGAGCCACATAACCGCAAGAATGGAACATTACCTTTAAGCCTGCGTTCCTGGCCTCTTGAACCTGTTCTTTCAATGCAGGTTTAAACATTTCCCGCCACATACTCGGCGACAAAAGCATGGTGGCTTCACCGGCGAAGTCATCCCCGAGCCATAGGAAATCACAATATTTCGCCACACCTGCGGATATGGCTTTTCTAATGACCTCCAAAGCGTATTCTTTCTTAATCTGAACATATTCGTTGATGATCTCCGGTTCAAGAGCCATAAGACTTAACGCTTGCACCATACCGAAATCCTCACATGCACCGGAAAAAGAGGGCATCCATCCCGGGCAACAAATCAAGGCTTTGTCGGGATAGGTATTTCGAAATTTTTTAAAATCAGGCAGTTGCACAAGATTTGCATCCAAGGGTAACAAACGCCTTACATCAGCCGGTGTTTCAGCGGATTTTAGTATTCTTGATCCTGTATCATCCGAGAAAGTAACTTCATTGGATACCGGTTCGTTCTCCCATCCCGGATTGTATCTTGTACGGAAAATGGTCCACCTGAAATCACAACCTAGAGCCGTTTGTATTTGTTCAGGATCACTCATCCCGTATTTGCTTATAAAGTCATCTGATAATTCCGGCCAAAAAGTACCTTCCATCAAGTCAAAGCACGGAATATCGGTTTGTTTAAAGTCATATACCGCCAGTGCGCGTTCACGTGGGGTCATATAGATCGCTCCTTTCAAAGAACATGTTTTTGATTGGTTTACTTCGATTTTATAATTAACGGTTGTTCATGTCAATTGAATAACATGACTATTCATTGCAAAAAAGCATCTGTTTTTGTTAAAAACAGATGCTTTTTATCAAATAAAATATTTTTATATTTGCTTATGAATTAAGATTCCTTCATCGCCTTTACCATATCAAATTCGTTTAAAATTTCATCAGAGGGCTTCGGTGTAGCCAAAGATGCAATGACGATCACGATACAAGAAACAATAAATGCAGGCAACAGTTCATAGATGTCGAATACACCACCTAAAGGTCTGATCAACAATTTCCAAACAAACACCGTAATCCCCCCGGATAGCATTCCTAAAATTGCACCGGTTTGATTGGTTCTCTTCCAGAAAAGAGAGAACAGGATGATCGGACCGAAAGTTGCTCCGAATCCTGCCCAAGCAAAGGAAACAACCTTAAAGATAATGCTGTTTTCGTCCAAGGCAATCAGGACACCAACAAAGGCGATCAATAGCATTATGATTCTAGATACCAACATAACCTGTTTGTCCGTGGCATCCTTTTTCAAAACACCTTGGAACAAGTTTTTAGAAATAGCGGATGTCGCAATCAACAAGTAGGAGTCGGAAGAACTGATAGTGGCTGCAAGAATGCCGGCCATAACAACCCCGGCGACCAAAGGTGGCATCAATCTGGTACTGATTACAACAAAGATGTTTTCGGCTGCGCTTTGGGTCAAAAGTGCCGCAGGATAAAGTGCACGTCCGATCAAACCGATGGACACCGCAGCAATCAAAGAGATGACGCACCACACAATAGCAATTCTTCTGGATTTTCCAATTTCTTTAGAATCTCTAATGGCCATAAAACGAATAAGAACCTGGGGCATTCCGAAGTATCCTAATCCCCATGAAAGAGTGGAGATGATGGTTAAAAAGCCGTATTTACCTGCTGAACCGAATAACGGTTTGCTTCCTTCTACCACTTGTTCTCCGTTTTGTATGACCGGTTGTGCAATGCCGAAGAAATCGAAAAAGCCCGGGATGTTTTTTACATTATCCATAATGGTATCGGCTCCGCCGCCTTTTACGAACGACACAATCAATACCGTTACCAAAGCAAATATCATAACAATTGCTTGCAAAAAATCCGATGCGCTCTCAGCCAGGAACCCGCCTAAAATCGTGTAAAACAACACGAATATAGCTCCGACAATCATCATTCCTTGATAACTCAGACCAAATATCGTACTGAAGAGTTTCCCTACTGTAACAAAACAGCTCGATGCATACACCGTAAAGAATATGAGAATAAACAAAGCGGCGATGGTCATAATCACCTTCTTGTTTTCCTTGAACCGATTGCTGAGATAATCCGGAACGGTGATGGCGTCGCCGGCCACTGTGGAGTAGTGCCGCAATCTTTTTGCCACGAACAACCAATTCAAGTATGTACCGACGGAAAGACCGGCCGCTGTCCAGAAGGCATCACTAAAACCGAAAAAGTAAGCCACTCCGGGCAAACCCATTAAAAGCCATCCGCTCATGTCCGATGCTTCAGCACTCAAAGCCGTAATCCACGGCCCCAAGGTCCGTCCCCCAATAAAATAGTTTTCACTATTTTCATTTGCGCGTTTGGCGTAATAAAGACCGATTACAATGACTAACACCAAATAGCTGCACATTGAAATCAATATCTGTAGTTTATCTTGATCCATTTGACTCCTCGTTTCTTCTATATTGCATATTTTATCAACATCATAACAAAAAGGAGTTGCTTTTTCAATTAAAATGAATAATATCGTGCATAAAAATGTAAAGAATGTGGTGATACAAGAAGATTATCTTAAGTACCTGTTCATAATTCTTCCACAGGGTCCATATGTATCACAATGGATATACCCAATTGTTCCCTGATCTGCTTTTCTATTTGGTCGACTTGGTCATGAGCTTCCACTAAATTAGCCTGAGGAGATACTTCTGCATGAATGGAAGCAAAAATTCGTCCCGGACCATAGTCATGAACCACCAAATCATGAGCACCGTTTATCACTTCGGCGGATAAAACCATCGAACGGATCTCTTCGAGTCTGTCTTTACTCAGGTTGGTACCGATCAAAAGATTTGCTGAATCTTTGGCAATCATAAAACCTGTATACAGGATAAGGACAGTAATTAATAAGCCTAGGATTCCGTCAACAGGAAAATCAACGTACACTCCTAAAAATGTCCCTAAAACCACCAAAGATGTGGCTACAACATCATTCAGACTGTCCATGGCCGCTGCACGGTTGATAACGGAATCGATCATTCGCCCGATCTTTCGATTGTATATGAACATCCACACTTTCACCAATACCGAGATCAGTAAAAGAATCATTGAAACCGTATTTATTTTCACTTGACTCGGGTTAATGATTTTATCGATAGAGCTACGCAACAACTGTAAACCGACTCCTAAAATTACAAATGAAACCAACAATGATGAAATATATTCAAAACGGCCGTGACCATTCGGATGATGGTCATCCGGGGGCTTGCTACTGACCTTTACACCATATATTTGAATCATAGAAGTACCGAAATCACTTAAATTGTTAAATGCATCAGAAACCACGGCAATACTGTTGATCAACAAACCTACCGCCAGTTTCAAAACGAAAAGAAATATATTATTCAATAATCCCAAAATGCCGGTTAATATTCCGTAGGATGCCCTTACACTCGGATCACCCACATTGTCATAATCTTTGACAAATCGTTTAATTAAAAAATGAATCATGATGCCTCCTTGACAGTTTCTCTACGCAACTACCTGAGTGTCTTCGGTTCCAAAGTAAGAAAAAAAATACACCTGTGATACTGTCCCACAGATGTAATTTGTTCCTTATCTGTTGCCATAAGGCCCGGCGTCATCAATCGATCCTTCGATTTTCTGCGCCTGCTCAGTTTGTACCGTAGATCAATGCAGTGCAAAGAGATATCAATTATTATACATAGTTTAATGCTGAAATGTCAAATGTTTTTTACGCCAAAAAATTAATGAGAAATTTAAAATAATGCTTGACAAATGAAAAGCTACCGTGTAGGATTGTAAAAACAGAAAGCATTTTCTGTAATATAAAAAACCATTGATTGAGAGTAGTAGCATAAACCACTTTATCTAAAGAGAGCCGCAGGCGGTGTGAATGCGGTGATGAAGCTTATTGTGAATGGACTCATGAGGGCACGGCAGAAAGATACAGTATGCCGGCCGGGATCTTCACCCGTTATCAAGGAAGCATATATGATTTGTATATGATAAAGTGGTGTTTTAACACAATTTAGGTGGTACCGCAGAGATTAAGGTCTTTGTCCTACATAGTCGATAGGATGAAGGCTTTTTTTATATTATTTTTACTAGAAAGGAATAATTGGCATGACAAACATACCTTACAAGATTTATTTATCGGAAGACGAGATCCCCAAGGTTTGGTACAATATGAAAGCTGTTATGAAGGAGAAACCGGACGGTTTTCTCAATCCGGCTACATTAAAACCCTGTACCGCTGAGGAACTCAACCAGGTGTTTGTTTCAGACTTAGTGGAGCAAGAACTCAACACAACGGACAGATACATTGCGATCCCCGAAGGAATACGCGATTTCTATAAGATGTTCCGCCCCTCTCCCCTTGTTCGTGCTTATTGTCTGGAAAGAGAACTCGATACGCCGGCTGAAATTTATTATAAGTTCGAAGGCACCAACACATCCGGTTCTCACAAGCTGAATTCATCGGCTGCGCAAGTGTATTATGCAAAAAAACAAGGATTGACCCATTTGACTACAGAAACAGGGGCAGGGCAATGGGGAACCGCTTTGTCCATGGCTTGCGCCTATTACCATGTTGATTTGACTGTGTATATGGTTAAAGTATCCGTGCAACAAAAACCGTATCGCAAGTCGGTTATGGAGACATATGGCGCAAAGGTTATTCCGTCTCCTTCGGATAATACCGCAGTAGGGCGTAGGCTTCAAGCAGAAAATCCCGGTACAGGCGGATCTTTGGGATGCGCTATTTCTGAAGCCATAGAAACATCCATGACCACCGAAAACTGCCGTTATGTCTTAGGAAGTGTGCTTGATCATGTCATTCTGCATCAGACCATCATCGGCCAAGAAACCAAGGCAGCTCTTGACAAATATAATATAACACCGGATATCGTCATCGGTTGTATCGGTGGAGGTTCTAATTTCGGCGGTTTGATCGCCCCTTATATGGGAGACAGAATCGAAGGTAAAAACAACATACAATTCATAGGAATTGAACCTGCTTCCTGCCCTTCTTTGACAAGAGGCAAATATGCATACGATTTCGGTGATACCGGACGCACAACACCGTTGATGAAAATGTATACGCTAGGCTCCGGGTTTATCCCCTCTTCCAACCACGCAGGTGGATTGCGTTTTCACGGTATGAGCCCCATCATATCCAAATTGTATCACGACGGGTACATCGAAGCTCGTTCTGTAGAGCAAACAAAAGTGTTTGAAGCGGCAACCATGTTTGCAAGAAGCGAAGGAACCCTCCCTGCACCAGAGTCTGCACATGCCTTGCACGGTGCTATAGAAGAAGCGTTAAAGTGTAAAGAAACCGGAGAAAAGAAAACCATTGTATTCGGTCTGACCGGTACCGGGTATTTTGATCTGACGGCATATGAAAGCTATAATAACGGTACCATGACGGATTATATTCCCACTGACAAGGATCTTGAAAAAGGGTTTGCAAGCTTGCCAAAAACAGAGTAGGTATATAAAAAACAGAATAGATATATAGTGTATAAAAAGCAGGATGTGCATCCTGCTTTTTTATATCTTTGGTTGGCGTATATAACCCATGGCATTCATCTGAGCAATCAATTCACCGTTTTCATCCGTAACATCAACGGTGTATGTGCAGATTTTTCGTCCATATGACACTTCCTTTGCCGTGGCTATCAGTTTTTTTCCCTTAGGGGATTTGATATAAGATATATTGTTGTTGATGCCCACCGTAACAGTACCTTTGGAATTTGAAGCGGCGGCAAATGCGTAATCGGCCAATGTAAATATAGCACCACCTTGAACCATCCCCACTCCGTTCAAGTGGATCTGCTTGATTTTCATTTCCGCCTTTGCATATCCTTCTTCTACTTGGATAAGCTCTACACCGATATACTTCGCAAACAAGTCGTTTCTTATATTCTCAATTAAATCCATAGGTTATTATCGTTCCTTTGTTGTTCCGTCTTACTTTTTAACAAGAATAACACAGCAGGATGGATGTTTGCAACCGGTTATGGAGCCGAACAAATGCAATTACGTCTTTCCTTTGCTTTATACAATGCATTATCCGTTCTGCGAATAAATTCATAGATGGATGTTTCATCCGAAGGAATGATGGTATGAACACCCAAGCTGACTGTTACATGATCAGAAATTGCAGAATTCAAATGAGGTACGGCTGCCTCTTCCACTCTTTTTTTCACCTGATCAGCAAGTATCAATGCATCGTCTTTTGTCAAATGGGGAAGCACCATGACAAATTCATCTCCTCCATACCTGCTTACCATGTCAAAAGAACGTTGAGCGCAGGCAGACAGAGCGTTTGCAACCTGCTTTATGCATTGATCCCCGGCTAGGTGACCATAAAGATCATTAAAAGTTTTAAAATTATCAATATCTACAAAAATCAATGTCAAGGGAATGGAATACCGCTTACACCTGTTCCATTCTGCTTCCATCTTTTTCCCAAACATAAGACGGTTGGATACACCTGTTAAAGCATCGGTCTGAGATAGAGTCTCTAACTTGAGATTCGTAGCTTCTAACTCTTTGTTCATCTGCTCAAGTTCATAGCTTTTTACTTGTAATATCTTTTTTATCTTAAATTCTTCCACAGACCTTTTATACCTCATAAGAGAAATCGCCCATGATATGACTAAAAAGGATGTACTGTTTATGCTATTGGTAAAAAGCAATTCGGAAGATGATTGGAACCGGGGCAATAAAACAAGAAAAGCTGTATGGATCACAATATACATAAAAAACAATATGAACGGGTGAAGAATCGGTGTGACAGCAATTGAAATAATTGCAACAACATATACAATCACCTGCCCGTTTGATAATTGGTCAAGCAAGGATATTCCTGCGCACCATGCCAGTATAAATATCGAAAAAAGTATTCCCGAACAATTGATGCCAAATCCGTGTTTTACAACATTTTTACCTAAATGAATAAAAATCAACAAAAATATACTCATTACAACAAGCATGGATATATACATCCATCCATAGGTTTTATCGGGGTGGTCGAGTAAGTCGCCTTTCGTTACAATAAAATAAACCGAGAGCATAATGATTTCAAGAATGATGAATGCAGTTGCAGTTATTTTCAATCTGACCACATTAATTCTATTATGTAGTATCATAAACTCGGTTTTATCCTGTCCCGAAAGGGATGTCGAAAAAAATTCGGGGATCGATTTTATGGTTTCTTTAAGCAATGAACAAACACCTCATTCCGATGCATGCTTTGGTCTAATCTTTTATTTATATCGTAACACCAGAAAAAACATTCTTCAATACTTTTTATAGTCACTTAGAAAAAGCATAACCGCTTAAACGATTATGCTTTTATTACACATCGGAAATTTTTATGTAACTGCTTATTTTAAAGCAAGAATATGGCTACAATGGTTGTCACAATCAATCCGATTACCACCGGTTTTAAGTTTCTGCGAGCCAAATCAAAAGGATTTACATTACAAATGGCTGCTGCAGGCAATAATGCCCAAGGGATCAATGTTCCGCCACCTACCCATATACCGGAAATTTGTCCTAATGCAGTCAGTGAGGCCGTTCCGTGTCCTATAGCCGTAGAGAACAACCGTGCAATGGATCCTGTTAAAGAAATACCGGAAAAACCCGATCCGTCCAATCCGGTGATTGCACCGACAATGGTCGATGTAATGGACGCTACAATGGAATTCAACGGTACAGCATGGGCTAAAGCCACACCTAAGTCGTTCACAATACCGTTTGATGCCACCGGTAATACATTCCCTAATATTTGATTGATACCGCTGTCCCCCATGTAAAAGAATGCTGCAATAGGAATGACCGGGCCGAAAACCTTAAATCCAAAATAAAATCCTTCCACTGTATACTCGGTGATTTTCTCCAAACTGTCCTTTCCATGAGCCAATACCGATATAAGGATCATGATGAACAGAGCCGTTCCTCCGATTAAAGCGGTTGCATCGCCACCTTGAAGCTTAAAGACCGACATAGCAACGATATCCAATATGAACAGCAGAGGAATCAGTATCGCCAAGACCTTTTTGGATCTTTCAGAGAACTGTCTGACAGATTGGCTTTTTTCCTTCTTTTGCTCTTTTTCAGAGACAAGTATAGTCGGTTCCGCCTTTAACAAACCTTTTTTCATATCACGACGTAAAAACAAAAACGCCAGCACTGTGGTTACAATACCCATTGTGATCACCAAGGGGATACTAGCCGACACCACTTCGTTTACCGGAAGACCGGCCGCTTCTGCCGTCAATTTCGGCGCCCCTTGAATGATGAAGTCTCCTGATAATGCGATTCCGTGCCCGAACAAGTTCATAGCCATAGCCACACCGATGGCTGGAAGGCCTACCCGGACAGCTACAGGAAGTAAAACCGCACCCATTAACGCCACTGCAGGAGAAGGCCAGAAGAAGAACGATATGATCATCATCAAAATACCGATCACCCAATAAGCCAATGTGGGAGTTCGAATCAAACTTGTGAAAGGTCGAACCATGGTTTCATTGATTCCTGCTTTCATCAACACTTTACTCATAGCCGTGATCACAGAAATGATTAAAATAGTTCCTAAAAGCTCGGATATGGCATAAATGAAACTGTTGAAAATTCCCATCACAGATTGAGTAATATCGGATGTAGCCACAATTCCTAAAATGAATATTCCCACAACACATACCAACGAGGTATCTTTCCGTGCAATCATGAAGCCCAGGATTGCCAAAATGAACACCAGATAAATCCAATGCATTGTGGTCAGTTCAATTAACATGAATAACCCTCCTTTCCTTTTATCTTTACTACAGAGTATGCAATATAGGCTTCATGGGTTCTTTTATACTTTACAATCGGCAGCTTGCCATACTGTTAAATGTTTAACAATACCTTAACAATGCCTTAATGTGTATTTAAAGCCTGTTGCATATAATGAAATCATGAAAAAGAAGAAGGAGGTGAAAAGAATGTTAAAGAATTTGTTAAAGAAAAAAACAGAAAACAAGAGAAAAAAGGACGCTTATTCTGTAGCACTATTTACATCAATGACGAGAGAAGGTAATCTTGCATTTGATAATAACAAGTATGACACGGGATTATCCGCGAATGTAGATAATGCATATTCAGTCCCAATCAACACACCGGCAGCAGTATGGCCGGGAGTCACAGGATATCCGAAAGTATCAAGCTTCCAAATATAAATCCTCTTCGGACACCGAAGAGGTGTTTTTTTGTCCTTTTTTAAGAATAACTATAAAAATATTTATTAGTTTGGTTGTTTTTATTCTCAATTCCACATTTATCTACTATAATATAGATAGATGGAAACCCCATGAAAAGGAGAATAACGGATATGACAGATAAGATGAATGAAGACATCATTAATAAAATTGACCTAAAATTCACCATTCAACAAAGCTTAATAGAAAGAAAGTGCTTGGGTAAAGCCACCCAAGAGGTTACTCCCCGTGCAAAAATCAACAGGTGTTTGATTTGCTCCTCCCCCATACCATGCGAACAATGTGAGGGCTTTGTGAATAACGCATGCTTTGAAGGAAAAAAGAAACCTTGTTGACAATAAATTTAACTGTCGCACCAAACGGCACAGTCGACAGGAGATAGTGTAACGGTGAGAGCATTGCCATCTAAATTATATTGCCCCGATTCTTCCGTGACACATTTTAAATTTTGTATCCTGTAATCACCCAAATCAATGCGGACAGTATGCTCCTTTTCAACAGACCTGTTGACCAGGACCAATACAAGACCGTTTTGAGCTTTCTGTCCGAAGACATCGGTATTGTTTTGAATGATTCTTATGAATCCGAATATGTCTTCCCGGCCTTTATGATCCATATCAATTTTCAGTCCTGTAAAAGGAATATATTCCCCTCTTCGTAATGCATCCATTTCATTCCTCAGGGTGATCCACTGCCGATACCATTGAATCATGGACTTATCCTCATGTCCCCACGGAAACGCACCTCTGTTAAACGGATCGGTGTATCCTTCCATTCCGGCTTCATCTCCATAGTACACCACAGGAACCCCGGGATAAGTCATCTGTATCACCACTGCCGCTTTTTGGCGCTGATCTGCCAATACCCTTTGGTATTCATTCAATCGATACTTTGATCGCTCATCAAAGTCGAGTCCATTTTCCGAAGGTGCATCACCTAAGATGGTTCGAACTCTGGGTACATCATGGGTCCCCAAAAGGTTCATACAAGCGAAAAACGCTTGCTTGGGATAGTTTTGGTAAAGAGCCATTGTGGACAAGGAGAAATGCCTACCGCTAATTTTACCGGTCATATAGTCAAGAACTAGATTCCTGAAAGGATAATTCATAACAGTGTCCAACTCTTGTCCTAGAAGATAGGTCCGGAGTGCACCGTAACTGACCTTATTCGAGGCATCTTCCCAAACCTCTCCTATGAGAACAGCTTCCGGATCCTGATCCTTCAGCGCCGTACGTATTTCTTTGATAAAAACGCCCGGTAATTCATCCGCCACATCAAGGCGCCATCCTTTTGCGCCGTTTTCAATCCAATACCTGATGACACCGTCTTTATTGCGGATGATGAAATCCATGAAAGAAGGTTCGGTTTCATTGACATTCGGCAAGGTATCAATACCCCACCAACAATCATATTCATCCGGGAAGCTTTTAAAACAATACCAAGGGTGATACTTTGAATCTTTGCTTTGATATGCTCCAAGATCCGGATATCGACCGTCTTTGTTAAAATAGATACTGTCACTGCCGGTATGGCTGAATACACCGTCGAGTATAAAGGAAATTCCTCTTTTTTTCCCTTCACGACATAACTCCTTGAATGTTTCCATATCTCCTAGCAAAGGATCTATTTTTAAATAATCTCCTGTATTGTATCGGTGGTTGGAAAATGCTTCAAAGATGGGATTCAAATAGACGGTACTGATCCCCAAAGATTGCAAATAATCAAGTTTTTCAATGATCCCCCGAAGGTTACCTCCGAAATAGTCATCATTTGTCAAAAAGCCGGTCGAAGGATCCCTTCGGTATGATGGAACATCTTCCGCTTTTTTATTAATCAGAAACACTCGATTATTTATTTTGATTTGGTCATACATTTCATCATAATGCTCCGGTATTTGATCCAAAACACGATGAAATCGATCGGGAAAGATCTGATACATCACACTTTCACTGTACCATTTCGGTACGGTAAAATGCTCGTACACCGTTAGTTGGAATGAATGCATCGGATCGGAAGACAAAAAGCCTTCTCCGAAATCAGTATTATTTTTTCTACTGTAATAAAAAACATTTCCGTCTATGCAGATAATAAAGTAATACCAATACACTCCGGGAGTATTCAATGTTACGGTTGAATGCCAAAAACCGTCACCTTTGCCGGACGGTACCGCTTCTTTGATCTTTTCTCCCGACTTTTCCTTCCAAAAACGCAACTGCACCCATTGCGGTGTTCCGGATTCAATCCGGATTGACAAGTGTACTTCACTTCCCCGTTGAACCGCTCCAAAAGGTGCCCTATAACGAATATCCCCTGTATCATGAATGACTTTTGGTAAGTCCATATTCCCACCTATTTTAAACCATATCATTTTATTCGCCGTATATCCAACACATCCGTATAGAATTTGATGTATTGGCCGGCGCTATTTTTCCATGACCAATCCGCTTTCATACCGTTTTCACGCAAGCGGTCTAGTTCTGCGGTACCATACAGCGAGAAAGCACGCTTCATGGCTTCAGCCAAGGATTCTGCATCTCGGTTTTTCATATGAAAACCGTTGTTATTCTTTGCATTCTTACGATCCTTAACAGTATCTTTTAACCCTCCCACCGGGTTAACAATGGGAACCGCTCCGTATCGCATGGCGTAAAGTTGCCCTACACCGCAAGGTTCATAAGAAGAGGGCATTAAATAATAATCACTCGCTGCATAAATCTTTTTTGCCAACTGAGGTGAATAGTTAAAGTCCACAGCGACTTTTTCAGGAAATCTTCGGGTCATTTCTGTTAACAAGCCTTGGTAATAAGGATTTCCGGACCCATGTATCACAATACGGAATTTTTCCTGCGCCATTAGTTCCATGGCTTCCGCCACAAGGTCCAAACCTTTGATCCATTCCAATCTTGTGACCATGGAAACCAAGGGAACATCCTCATCAGGGAAACCGAAGTACTCACACAAAGCCTTCTTATTTTTCTTTTTGTTTTCAATATTATTCCACGAATATGGATACTTTATAACATCGTCATTTTCCGGGTTGTAGAGATCCGTATCAATACCGTTTAAAATGCCGGCTACCTTGTCATCCCGGGCCTTGATCAACAAGTTAAGGCCTCCGGTTAATTCCGGACTGTATATTTCCTTGCTATACCCGGGGCTGACCGCTGTCAACCCATCGGAAAACATCAAGGCCGCTTTCATAAAATCCAAATATCCCGGTCTTCCTAACTCTTTAGCTTCTTTGTCCGAGAGCATACCATCTACATATTCTTCCGGTATATACCCGTGATAAATGATATTGTGAATGGTAAACACCGTTTTTACATTCATAGATGAAGATCGGATCAACAAAGAGATAAAACCGGTATGCCAGTCATTCAAATGAATGATATCCGGCTTGAAAGGAATGTGTTTTAGCATTTCAAGGACAGCGCTGCACAGGAAAAAGAACCGAACTCCGTCGTCTTCATATCCGTATACATGATCACGATAAAAATATCTGTCATTGCAAACAAAGTACGTGGGAACCTCCGAGTCAGTCAAGTCGGTTTTTAATATGCAACTGTCATATCCTTTTCCCATGGGCACCGGAAAATCCGTAACGGTTCGTTTTTCACAATCGACACCTTTATATCCCGGCATAACTCTTTGTATTTCGACTTTTCCGCTTCGGGACAATGCCTTCGGTAAAGAAGCCCCCACTTCCCCTAAGCCTCCCACATATGCATAAGGAAAACTTTCAGCCGAAACATATAAGACCTTAATGTTACCCATTGGCTCTCCTTTTTGCCTTTTTATTACCTCTTACAGCTTCCATATACCGGAATTGTATTCCCGGATACTGCGATCGCTGGAGAAATATCCGGCATTCGCTGTATTGATAATGGTCTTTTCAAACCATAAATCCTTGTTTTGAAAATCCTTGCCGATCTTCTCCTGGGTTTGAGAGTAAGATTTCATATCAGCGAGCACCATGTAAGGATCCGCCATGTTTCCATTCTCTCCATAAAGCAAGGAGCGATACAAATCCATAAACATTCCCGTATCCTCCGGATTTAAAAAGCCGTTCACCAGTTGGTCCAATACCAATTTGATCCGATGGTTTTCACGATAAAGTGTTTGAGGGTCATATGTTCCATATCGGTGCATGCTGTTCACCTCATCGGCAGTCAGTCCGAAAATATACATATTATCTGCTCCTACGGCCTTGAATATCTCAATATTGGCTCCATCCATGGTTCCGATGGTTAATGCTCCATTAAGCATGAACTTCATGTTACCGGTTCCGGAGGCTTCTTTCCCGGCGGTGGAAATTTGTTCGCTGACATCGGCAGCCGGTATGATTTTCTCGGCTAAAGTCACCCGATAGTCTTCAATATAGACCACCTTCAGGATTTCACTGATCTTCTTATCTTTCTTAATCCGTTCAGCCACTGTGTTAATAAGCTTGATGATTAACTTTGCCCTGTGATAGCCCGGAGAGGCTTTTCCTCCGAATATGAATGTTCTCGGATGAATATCCGCATTTGGATTGTATAACAATTCGGTGTACAGGTGCATAATGTGAAGGACATTCAACAACTGTCTCTTGTATTCATGCAACCGTTTTACGTGCACATCAAAGATGGAGTCCAAGTCCAAATCTATTTGGTTGTTTTCCTTGATATATTCAGCCAAACGTTTTTTGTTCCCCTTCTTAACTTTTGCAAAGGCATCTCGGAATGATGCATCCTGTGCATAGGGCTCCAAGTCTTTTAAACGCCAAGGTTGAACAATCCAAGAATCCCCGATGGTTTGATTCAATAATTCGGACAAACCGGGATTGGACAATAAAAGCCAACGTCTTTGGGTGACACCATTGGTAATATTGACAAATTTCAAAGGTTCCAGTTTGTTATAGTCTTTGAACACTTCGTTTTTTAATATACTTGTGTGCAAAGGTGCAACACCGTTCACCGAATGACTTCCTACGATGCATAGGGGTGCCATTCTCACTTCTCCGTATGCAACGATGGCCATTTGGGCAATTTTGTCCCACTGCCCGGGAAAATACTCCCACAAAGATCTGCAATACCGTTCATTGATTTCATGAACGATCATGTGTATTCTCGGGAGTTGTTCTTTGAATAAATTCTCAGGCCAGCGTTCCAATGCTTCGCTCATGATGGTGTGATTGGTGTATGCAAATGTTTTCACCGTGATATTCCAAGCAGTGTCCCAATCCAAGCCTTCTTCATCCAATAATATTCTCATCAGCTCCGGTATGGCCAATGCGGGATGAGTGTCGTTGATGTGGATGGCCACCTTCTCGGGAAAAAGTCTGAAATTGCTGTATTGACTTTTAAAATTGGCAACAATACATTGAATGGATGCCGAAACAAAGAAATAGTGTTGCTTTAAGCGCAAGGCTTTTCCTTCATAATGATTGTCGTCCGGATACAGTACTTTGGAAATTACCTCGGCCAGCTCTTTTTCTGCAGACGCCTTCAGATAATCTCCGCGACCGAAAAGTTTCATATCCAGGTTCTTGGCGGATTTTGCGCTCCATAAACGTAATGTGTTCACCCTTTCGGATTGATATCCGATGATGGGTGTGTCATAAGGAACTGCAAGAACGGTAATATAGTCTTTATGCTTGTAAACGGTCTTACCTTTTTCAATGGATTGAATAATATGTCCTCCGAAACGCACTTCTTTTTGTTCCTCGGGATGTTGGATCTCCCACACATTTCCATCTTCCAACCACAGATCCGGCATTTCCAATTGGTAGCCGTCTACAATTTTTTGTTTAAACATACCGTATTGGTAACGCAATCCGAACCCGTGCCCCGGCAACCCCATGGTAGCCAATGAGTCTAAAAAGCATGCGGCCAGCCTTCCTAATCCGCCATTTCCCAAGCCGGCGTCCGGTTCAAGCTCAATGAGCTCATTGATATCGATGCCCATTTCCCCGAAGGTTTCAGCGTAAACTTTTTCCTTTAACGTGTTGATCAAATTATTTCGCAAAGCTCTTCCGGTAAGGAATTCTATAGAGAGGTAATATAACTGTTTACGATGATCCTCCTTGGTTTCTTTTTCACTTTCCACCCATTGTCCCATAATTTCATCCCTTAAGGTCATAGCACATGCTTTATATAATTGCTTTTTGCTCGCATCGTTTAATGTTCTGCCAAAATGACTCCTCAAGGTTTCTTCAAAGTTTTTTCGTACTCTGTTTTTTTCAGCCATGTCAGCCATATATACAACCTTTCAAATGTCGTTATTCTCCGTTACAGTTCGAATTTTTGCCGTACCGCCTTGTAATATACCTTCATGTATTCTGAAGCGGAATTGTTCCAACTGTAATCACATTTCATTGCTTCCTTTTGTATATTTCGCCATACTTCTTTATATTTATAAATACCCAAAGCTCTTTTTATGGAGTATAGCATATCGTGTGCATTGATGCTTTGAAAAGTAAAACCTGTTCCTTTTCCATTCATGTCATTGTATGGTGTGACGGTGTCCTTCAACCCTCCGGTCTCCCTCACCACCGGCAAAGTGCCGTATCTCATGGCAATCATTTGACCTAAGCCGCAAGGTTCGTACAAAGAAGGCATCAAGAACAAATCACATGAGGCATAAATGCGATGAGCCAACGTGCTATCGAACATAATGTTAGCCGACATTTTGTTCGGATAACGATCCTCCGCCTCCCGGAACATCATCTCATATTTATAATCTCCGGTGCCCAACACAACAAACTGAATGTCTTCCCGTAGCAATTCATCCAGAACATATGCAATCAAATCCAATCCTTTTTGATCCACCAATCGTGAGATCAACCCGATCATCGGAACATCGTTTCGAACCGGCAGATTCAATTCCAACTGCAGTTCAGCTTTGTTAACACTCTTGTCTTTCAAGTGATCAATGTCATACCTTTTAACAATTAGAGAATCATTACCGGGATCATATTCGTTGTAATCGATTCCGTTAATGATACCGTACAGGTCATCCTTTCTCGCAGACAACAATCCGTCCAATTTTTCCCCGTAAAAAGGGTTCTGTATTTCCTCCGCATAAGTCTTACTAACTGTGGTCAATAACCTTGAATACACCAGCCCGCCTTTTAGATATCCGGCACCGCCATGAAACTCCAACTTATCATCGGTAAACCAAGAATCATCCAAACTGAAAAAGTCTTTGACCAATGGAATGGAGAATACTCCTTGGTATTTGAGATTATGAATGGTAAACACCGTTTGGATGTATTTATAAGGTTCCGTATCTCGATAATTTGCTTCCAATATAACCGGTATCATACCGGTTTGCCAATCATGACAATGCAAAACATCCGGAATAAAGCCCAAATGAGGGATTGCGTCCAACACGGCTTTGCAAAAGAAAGCGAAACGCTCGGCTTCATCTTCATACCCATATAATCCCTGTCTCATAAAATAATATTCATTATCAATGAAATAAAAAGTGATTCCGTTGTATTGGGTCTGTTCCACACCACAATATTGATTTCGGTAACCTACATTGACATAGATGTACCCTTTGTGAATAAATCTACTTTTCAAATTGGAAGGGATGGTGCCGTATTTAGGCATAATCACCCGTACATCAGCATCTTGTTCCATCAATGCCGCCGGCAATGAACCTAATACATCCGCCAAACCCCCGGTTTTTGCAAACGGATTCACTTCGGAAGCCGCCATCAATATTTTCAACATAGACATTATCTCCTATATGATTATTTTCTTACCGATCACAATCGGGTAACTTTCTTGTCCGATCAACCTCTTCCCTCTTCTGATGAGAACTTCCTTGTCCAATATGATATTTTCAATAAGACCGTTTTCCTGAATCTCACTATTTTGCATAATGACACTGTTTCTTGCCACAGCACCAGGCCCGACTCTGACACCACGGAACAATATGCAATTTTCAATGGTTCCCTCAACGATACATCCGTCAGCCACCAATGAATTTTTCGCTTGTGCATGGATTCCGTATTTTGCCGGTACCTCGTCCTTGATCTTGGTATAGATAGGGCCATTCCGATTAAAAACATCATTCCGAATGTCTCGATCCAACAAATCCATGCTATGCTTGAAATAGGCATTAATCGTATTGATACTTGCTAAATAACCTTTAAACTCATATCCGAATATTCTTAATGTATCCAATTTATCAATCATAATATCCTTTACAAAATCATTTCGTCCTCTTGCAGAGCATTCCTCCACTAAATACTCCAGCAGTTCCTTTTCTAAAATGTACATTTCCATCATCACATTGGTGGATTTCGGGCCGAAGGGCTTCATCTCCATATTATAGATTCTGCCGGATTCTTCTGCTTGAATCAGTGTGTGTCTGGAAAGATCATTCGGTGCCATATCTTTCATGTCCTTATAAATCACAGTGATGTCAGCATTGTTTTTCTTGTGATATTCCATAACATCATCATAGGATATATTGCATACCATGGTTCCGCCGGATATAACAACATAACGTTGGGTGCTTCTCCTGACATAAGACATTACATTGTGGATAGCATCGGCTGTACCTTTGTACCAACCGCTGTTTCCCCTGCTGACATAAGGGGGCAATATGAACAATCCGTCACGTTTTCTGTCTAGATCCCAATAACTACCGGATTCCAAATGGTCCATAAGGGAATGGTAGTTATTTTGGGTAATCAACCCGATATTGCGTATTCCGGAATTTACCATGTTGGACAATATGAAATCGATGACTCGATATCGGCCTCCATAAGGTACGGCAGCTGCTGATCTCGATCGTGTCAGTTCTTTTAAACTGCCGTCAGTATCACCGGAATAAATGATTCCCATTGTATCTCTCATTTAAAAATCCTCCTCCAATACACATTGACCTGATTGCACATTCATTTTTTCCAATATGCTTTTGTCCACCATAACATTTTTACCGATTTTTACACCGTCCGGTATGGTCACGCCTTCACCGATCACTGTGATACCGGACCGGTAAATTTCCGGTGCACATTGATTGATGTCTTCATTGCCGTAACCGATATAGCAGTTGTCCCCAATGGTGGCCTCTTCTGCGATAATTGCATTCTGGATCACAGTATTCTCTCCGATCTTCACACCAGGCATAAGAATGGAGTCAATGATCTTAGAACCTTTTCCCACGTGTACACCGGCAAACACTACAGAGTGGGACACATCGCCGTATATTTCGCAACCTTCCGTGATAATACAACGACTGACCGATGCATCCTCTGAAATATAGTGAGGAGGTTTAATGGGGTTTCTTGAATAAATCCTCCATTGATTGTCATAAAGGTCCGGTTGCGGAGGATCATTCAGCAAATCCATATTGGCTTCCCAAAAGCTCGGAATAGTCCCGACATCCTTCCAATATCCATCAAATTGGTAAGCATACATGCGCTCATGGTTCTCTAACATTCTAGGTAATATATCTTTTCCAAAATCATTATCCGAATCCGGTATTAGCTGATCTTCCATCAAATACTGTTTCAAAATCTTCCAGTTGAATATGTATATTCCCATGGAAGCTTTATCACTCTTGGGTTCTTTGGGTTTTTCATCGAATTTTTCTATTTGTCCGTCCTCATTGGTGTTCATGATTCCAAATCGGCCGGCCTCTTCAATCGGCACTTTGATATAGGCCACTGTTACGGAAGCGTTTTTTCCCTTGTGGTATTCCAGCATCATGCTGTAATCCATTTTATAAATCTGATCCCCGGATAATATCAACACATAATCCGGCTTATAGGTATCCACATACTCGATATTCTGATATATGGCATTAGCTGTCCCGGAATACCACTCTCCGATCTTTTGCTTTACATAAGGTGACAGTATGGTGACACCGCCGTTTAACCGGTCTAAATCCCAAGGTTGTCCGATTCCGATGTAAGAATTTAATTTCAATGGTCGGTATTGAGTCAACACGCCCACCGTATCGATACCTGAATTTGTGCAATTACTTAAGGGGAAATCAATAATCCGATATTTCCCACCAAAAGGGACAGCAGGTTTGGCAATGTTTTTCGTCAACACGCCCAGCCGACTTCCTTGGCCTCCTGCCAACAACATGGCTACACATTCTTTCCCAATCATAGAATATCATTCTCCTCATTATTTTCTTTTTTTACACCTGATTTATCATCTTTGTTGTGTACAGGTTTATAATATACACAGGCTAAAGGGGGTATATTGATAACAATCGATTTGTTAAAATTATGCCAAGGGATATCTTCCGGTATAATCAAACCATCCTCAGTCATCCCGGTGCCTCCGTATTTACCATCATCACTGCTAAAAAATTCTTTGTATCCGAAGGAATCGGGTACTCCAATTCGGTATTGTTCCCTGGGAACAGGTGTAAAGTTGACCACAACGATCAAATAGTCGAGGGAATCCTTTCCTTTGCGAATAAATGACAACACACTTTGATTGTAGTCATTCGGATCAATCCAGGTAAAGCCGTCCCAACTATGGTCAATTTCCCATAAACAATTATTACCGATATATATATGATTCAAGTCTGTAACATATTCAACCATTTTTTTATGGGATTCGTAGTTCAATAAATGCCAATCCAGACTGTCATCGAATTTCCATTCTATAAATTGTCCGAATTCTCCTCCCATAAAAAGCAGTTTTTTTCCCGGATGAGCCATCATATATCCATAAAAGCATCTCAATCCGGCGAACTTTTGCCAATAATCTCCCGGCATCTTGTCCAAAAGTGACTTTTTCCCATGAACCGTCTCATCATGGGACATAGGCAATATATAGCTTTCTGAAAAAACGTACATCAAGGAAAAGGTCACCAAATGATGATGCCATTTTCTATACAGCGGATCCATGGAAACATATTTTAATATATCGTTCATCCAACCCATATTCCATTTGTAATCAAAACCTAAGCCCCCAAGATGGGTTGGTCTTGTGACCATAGGCCAATTACCGGATTCCTCGGCAATCATCAAGGTATTCGGATATTTTTCATGAACCGCATCATTCATATATTTTAAAAACTCTACGGCTTCAAGGTTTTCATGACCTCCGTATTTGTTGGGTATATAGTCTTCCCGGGCAAAATCCAAATAAAGTATGCTGGATACGGCATCCACTCTAAAACCATCTATGTGAAAATGTTCCAACCAAAACATCAAGTTGGACACTAAGAAACTTTTTACTTCATTTCTACCGTAATTGAAAATGTAGGTTCCCCATTGGGGATGCTCCCCCTGCCTCGGGTCTGCATGTTCATACAATGCGGTACCGTCGAAGCGTGCCAATCCGTGAGCGTCTTTTGGAAAATGCCCGGGAACCCAATCCAGGATCACTCCGATACCTTTTTGGTGGCACTTGTCCACAAAGTACATAAGGTCCTTGGGCGTGCCATATCGACTGGTCGCAGAGTAATATCCTGTCACTTGATATCCCCAGGAAGCATCGAGAGGATGTTCACTTATGGGCATCAATTCAATATGAGTATATCCTGTTTTCAAAACATAATCCGTCAATTGCTCCGCCAAATCAACATAGGATAAAAAGCTGCCATCAGCATTCCTTCGCCATGAACCCGCATGAACTTCATATATGGACAGAGGTTTGTCAACCAAGGATGTTTTGCTTTTTTGCCTTTGCCAAACATCATCGTTCCATTTATAACCGTCAAGGTTATATACGACAGAGGCATTGTTGGGCCTTACTTCGGAATAGAAAGCATAAGGGTCGGATTTTAACAAGATATTTCCTTGCATTGTGGTAACAGCATACTTATAGACTTCATATTCCCCGACTCCCGGTATAAAGATTTCCCAGATTCCAGAGTCCTTGATTTGCCGCATTTGATGACTGCTTTGATTCCAATTGTTAAAGTTCCCCGTCACGGAAACGCAAAGAGCATTCGGAGCCCAAACACAAAAACGGGTCCCTGATTGACCTTTTTGTAAATCCAAATGAGCGCCTAGCATAAGATAACATTGTTGATTTGTACCTTCTTTAAAAAGGTAGATTGAATCATTCGATATCATTTGCCTTTTTATTGCCTGTGTCATATCGTTTGCTACTCCTTATAGCGTAACTTTCCGTTCTTAAGCCGAATTTATACATGATCAAACAGGTGCTCTCTGTTTTTCGTTTCATCCTATAACCTAAGTATATCACAAGCAAATCGGGCAATCCACACGAAAGTATAAAGTAACAGAAAAGTTACTATAAGAGCGGCCAATTTCACTTCCATTTTCAAGGTGTAATGAACTTTATTCATTCCGCACTCAAAACTTAAATGTAGTTGCACTAGCTTGTATTTACTGCCTTTTTAGATAAATTTCGTTTTTTTTATTTACGTCCGCATATATTTCCATTATACTACTGTTAAATAATTCTTTATTTGAGGGAGGTATACAATGAAAAAATTGTATGTTTTACACTAATATTAGTTTTAGCTTTAACTATATAAGATTACTACAGAAAAATGTACTCATTTTTCTGTGGAGAAGCGGGCAGATAAGAATCCCATAAAAAATGTAATCATTTTTTAGTGAGGAAGTCAGTATAGTATTAACGTGGTCCTTGCAGAGGAATGTCCGATATGTCATGCTAATGAAGCCGTTTTTTTATGTAATGGTGCTATTATGCGTACAGAACCTAATCCATATTGCTTGGCAGGAACAGGGTACGGAATATTTTGTGGTACAGAATTATTCTGCAACTATTGCAGATTCTCTATCGTGTTATCAGACCATTGGTGTTATTGCGATGGATGCGGAATGGATGCATGTTTTTATGGTAAAGCAGTGCCTGTTTGTACATATTAGTTTTCATCATCACTCCTGTTACAATCCGCCTTATTAAAATCAGTCATCGACCAGGCTTAAACCACAGTGATTAAAACAAAGCGATCTGCCTGAAGAAGAAGCATTATATATGGGCGATCATAACCAGTAAGCAAAAGTAAGCACACACAATATATTACTTTTATATATTGTGTGTCTTCACTGTTCAGATAACATATTGAAAAAGGTAAATACTATGGTTAAGAATCTATTAAAATATTTAATTGTAGCACTTGTACTTTGCTTGACCGTGTCTTGTGCAGGACTAGATGCACAAAGATATCCTATGAATACAAAAGAAGCTTATACAACCGTTATTATCCCCGAAGACGAAGTTTTTCAATTTGATGAAGACCCCCTCAACATTCTTTATCTGTCACCGGGTTATTGGGGTACACCTATATTCCGGGAAGAAAATCACACCATGAATTTTTATATGTTATCGGAATTAAGTGAAAAAGAACTGGGATTCCAAGTTAAATTTATAAATTGTGGAGGCCCTAATGATCGAAATAATTATGCAACTGCTATTAACTCGGGACAAAGCGGGGATCTGATTTTTCCGGGAAAGTATTTGGATATTCAACAAAGGTCTACATCCTACGACTATTGGGGAGACCAATATATTAGTGAAGGACTATACATGGATCTATCGCCTTACTTGGCACAATTTTGCCCTGAAGCCATTGTAAACTTTACACGCTATCCACAAATAAAAGAATTGTGCACAAAAGAAGGTAAAACCGACGCTATCTATGCAGGTATGCCGGATATCAATGCATTATCACTGTTTGTAAAGAACTCTGTTTTAGAAGAAAATAATATTGTAAGTATTAATAATTTTGATATGTTGTTTGAAGTAATGCACAACACGGTTCAAAGACATACCGATGTTCCGGACTCGGGTAAAATTCTTGTAGGCGATGAGAGCGCCTTATTAGATTATGTAATATATAAAAATGGGTACTATACTCTTTACAACAATTCCTTGACAAAACGGCTGTCACATATTGTATTAAAACAGGACGATGTGACTTGCAAACCTTACCTGATTGAAGATACTGATTTGCTTCAGAATTTCTTTAAAGAGTTCTCTCGATTTATTGAGCATTCGTATTTTACAACAAGTTCAAAAACTCCTTGGGCAAAAGAGATCGAGTCATATGACTTTTTTCTGGTACAAGATCCCTTGTTTCGAATAAAAGACTTTACAAAACAACTTACCGAATTTGAAAACATACTTAAAGATTATTCGGTGTTTCTTTTTGAAGAAACTGAGTATGTTGCAAATTCGCCTAATTCCATTATATTAGTTATTGTGCCTAGCACCTCAAATCAACCTGAAAAAGCGTTACACTTTATGAATTGGTTAATGACCGACCAAGATGCCGCCGATGTATTAACATTCGGCTCTAATGTATTGAATATGAAGCACTATCGATATTCTGAAGACGGCACCATCATACCTGAAAAAAATAATTTAATATATGGTTACTACAACCTCGTGGCAAATTTCTCGGATAAAGCATTCTTATGGGACAATAAAGAGTACGATATCAGTAAAACATACAAAGAAATGGCATACAAAGCAACCATTCCGCCGTTGTACAAAAAATTAGCCGGTCAACATATTCACCTAGATGCCATACAAAATTTATATCTGAGCCGGAAACACGATTGTGATAAGAGAAATATATACGTAAAGGATACCATAAGAGAAATATTAGGCAATCCTGAAAGCTTATTAACACCGGACCATATTGAAAAAGAATTGTTCTATATAACAGACTCCGAGACTTTAATATAAGCTTGCAAAGAAACGATAAAGCATATAATGGAATCCGGGGTAGCCATATGCGGGGACTAACACTACAATGTAACTTAAATATTTTTTATCTACTTACCCCATTGACCTCACCCGATACCTTTCGCAGCAAGGGTTCTCGCTTCTAATACTTTGCGGATTTTCGAAGAAACATGTGAGTTGAAGGAATCAGCCATGTTTTTCAATTTAAAGTTAAGAGCCCTCATAATCTCTCCGATTTTTGTCATAAAGCAAGAGATCAAATCAAGGATCAAGATGCGGTGAGTCAAGTGTTAAGCTAATTATTGTTCATTGTAGTGCTAAAGTCTTTTTCTTAATCAAAAGCTAAACCTAAATATCCTTCCGGTGACAAAGGCAAGGAAGGATCCAAAACCTTGGCCATTCCAAACACCCTGCTACTCCCTATGATTGAGGGGTTTTCTTTCGGTAATCGTACAATGACTTCTGACGGAGCAAAGTGTTCTATAATCGTCTTTAAAGCCCCTTTCATCATATGATCTTTGATCAATAATTCTTTCACTAGAATCTTCTCGGGAGAAATTCGCTCCACAATGGCACATCCGGTACCATCACAGCCTTGTAATTGAAATATATTACCTTTAGACAAAGCAGCGGTGTTTTGTTGGAAGAATATGTCCTCATTAGAATATAAAATACTGTTTTGTTCTTCTAAAAAAGCGGTTCGAATGTTGTTATAGGCATCTGCATCCACAGGCTCTAAATCAACAAATAATCCGCCTGAATCCATATAAAGAAGAGGCTTTCCTTCATAAATTGAAAATGCTTCGGTGTAGCCACGCTTTTTATAAAAACCAATCAACGGTTTGTCTGCAGGAACCAAAACAGAAATTTGGACTCCTCGGTTTGAATATTCTTGGTTTACATAGTCCATAAGTAAAGTGGAAAATCCTTTTCCCCGTTCACTTGGGTGGGTTGCAACGGCATATAGCATCACCGACGGATATTTCTTTCCTGAGTGGGTATATATTACATCGATGGCCGTCACCATTGCTGCAATAACATTGTCTGTTGTTAATACAAATGTTCGGCTTTCCTTGTATTTGTATTTGAAAAACAGATCGATATAGGTTCGATCATCTCCGAAGCATATTTCCCAAAGGTCTTTTAATTGTTCAATTTCACTTTGTCTAGAACTTCTACATTGAATTTTACTCATCACTTTTTCATAACCGCCCAACATTTTTCTTCCATCTTATCCGGGTAATAGGATTCTTTTGCTTTTCTTAATCCTTTTTCACCCATGTCCTCTTCCCGGTTCATCCATATAATATCGGGATGTGTTTTTTGAACATACTCGGCAAACTCCCTGTTGATCATAGTGTAACCCCCTTGAACATCCCTGAAGGACTTCTCAACATGAATCACATAGGTATTCGAGTTAAGCACTTCGCCTATAGTAAAGGCCACCACATCATTTTCTATTTTGATCAATGCACCTTCCACTCCCAATTCCTTTCGGTATTTGAAGTATCGACGGGTTGCACAATGATCATTCTTGAGTCCGTCATCATCGGCACATCCGGCCTCTTTGCACCATAGTTCATTCATTTTTTTGCAATCTTCCACATTTTCATCGGTAATTAACTCGAAGCGCCATTTTTTATTATCTCTCATGAATGCGTTAATATGATTTCTTTTCGAATGAAGTTTTTTGCCGGATAAAGTCACTAATTTATTCAGATCGTACACATAGTCATAAAAGGAACGCTCATATTCAAAATTAAATTGCCCGGGATAAAGGTTCTCCATAACCTGTTGATTCTCCCTAGACAAAGCATATAAATAAAAATCATGGTTATTATCGGTAGCATCTTTAATCATTTCATCCAGCACCGGCTTCACATCACCGGTTCCCGCCGGGAAATAATAACCTTCATTATTATCTACATTCAATTTGACAACAAGATGATTGTTGACCTGTGCAACACGGTAATTGTTGATATATGCCCATGTAAAAATGGTGCTGAAATTTTGATGACTACCTGACATGTTTGCACTTCTGATTAAAGGATCCGCCCATAATTTGTCCCCAATTTGTATTAGATTAAAATCTATCATATAATATATGCTCCTGTTCTGTTCTACGCTTTCTTTTGAAAATATTTGTTTTTC
>CALCRE010000266.1 GCA_937894465.1 uncultured Clostridia bacterium | reverse complement strand
AGTTCCACCCATTGACGAACTGACTAAAGCTTTGGGCTTTATCGGAATCGCGACAGCAGTGGCAGATGCTTTGCTGCCGGTGGATGTCAGATAATTTTCGCTTTCAGCAACCCTTGCCCAAAGGTATACGCTGCTCGCCGTAATGTTGTTTATGCCGGAGTCGTAGATGTTGTAAGCCGTGCCGACTGTCCACCCCGAAGTGGGGGATGACGTCTGGGATGTGCTCACGGCATACTCGAGATTCTCGCCGATATAGTCTGTGTTATAGGTCATTGTGTTCGGTATAATATTACCGTAATACACACTGGCAGCACTCGGTGCTTTCGAAATCGAACTCGCGGCTTTGTTGATCGTATATACGCCCATGAATGTTTTTTCAAAAAGTTTATAGTCGGCATCTTCCGGTCTTGAGATTTTGATATTATAGGTACCGGCATTCTCCGCTTTTGAGACCCACTCGGTATCAAAACCCTGTCGCATGTAAGAAACGGTAAAGCTGCTTTTCTCTAAACCGGTCGGGACCGAGAATGTAACTGCTTGATGGCTTCGGTTGTAGGTTTTACTTTGTCTGGTACAGATAACATCACTGGGGCTAATGGCAGCTTTTTCTACCCATCTTGCGTATACGGTTATGTTTGCGGTAAGATGCACAGCATCACCCTGATTTATTTGCGACCCGCCGGTACGTGCTGTATACCAGCCATTAAATCGATATTGCGGGAATGTTGGTGTGGGTAATGCACCATAGGTGATCCCGTTTTTAACCGTAATCGGGTTTGTTGTTCCGTTTGGCAAAGTTCCTCCGTTTGCATCAAATGTCACTTTATTTGTATTGCCATCCCATTTTGCATACAAAGTAATGTCATGTGTCGGCATTGTATCAAACACAAATGAATTCTGAAGTGAAGAATCGCTGTACCAGCCTTTAAAAGTATATCCACTTCTAGTAGGGTTGTCAGGAGGAACAATGATACTTTCTTCAGGGAACTGTGCCGATGCAATGGAAGACCCGCCATTTGTTTGGTATATAATGGTGCGCATAACAATGGGTTTGTTTTTGCTTACTATCGTGTACGTTGTGTCAGAAAGGATGTTGCCAAGTTTAGGAGTAACGCTTGTAACAATGGCTTTTTTTACAGCTATATCCTGTGTAAACAAATCCGGTGGTGTTGAACCTCTTTTGATTTTGACGGTTTTATCGGCGATGTCGTTAACGTCACCTTCAAATTTATAAGTAGCGGTAATAGAATTGTCTACATATGTTGCTATATATGTTGTCCCGCTTAAAAGTTCTTTAGCAAAACCAATATCAACTGCTCTGCCAACGTCAGATGTAATTACATTACCGCTTTGATCTTTTGCCACAGTATTATAATAGGATGTATATTTGCCACTGTTATCATCATCAGAGCCAGTATTTTGTAAAGAATTGATCGTAAATTTCTCGCCGAATTTTGCTTTAATGTGTGAAGTACCTGTGGTACCATTCGCATTTTGCACATTGTTTACGATAAGATCGTATTCTTTAGGAGTTACATTAAAATAATAGTTTGCATCCATATATGTTTGCAGGTTCGTTGTTTGCTGTGAACCATATCCAATAATGCTTGCATACTTTAGGTTGCTGCCATTAAAGTTATAGTCGTTATAGTTCATTAAACCTAATATTTCATCTTGTGTTGGAAGATTAAAATATTCATTTTTCATGATACGGTCGCTCCAGATCGGAGTGTATCCGTCTGCCGGGTTTCCTACATTGACAGTCACGGTAAATTTCTGTTTTAGCTCACTGTCCGAAAGACTGGTCCATACCAGCGGGATGACAATGCGTAAATCTTTTTTCCTAAAGGAGAGTTTCCCTTGTTTCCATGTTAATGTTAAGTTACATCTCATGTACTGCACCTGGTCTGGAACAGTAACCGAAATATTACCGGTTTCGCTGTCAAATATAAAATTACTGTTGGACAGGGTAACAACAAAATTCGAATAGTCATAAACGGATTTTTGAATGTTCCCCTCAACTAAATCCATGAACCGCATTAAGCGGTAACCTTCCGGAAGCGTCATATTAATGCCGGTATTGCTGTTATTGTCATTATCCTTGACGACAACAGCTTTGTATCCATATGCGTATACATTATTTCGGACGCCGGCGGATAATAACGGAAATTCTTTATCATAAAGGTCGGGGTTATAGACTGTTTTTTTGACGACATCAATGTTAAAAGAAATTGTAATATAAATTCCAAATTCTAAATAGAGCGCACCGGCCATTTGGGTATCAATATTCCATTTATCTGTATTTGCCGGACGCATTTTGGTGTATTGGTAAATAAAGTAACCCCAAAGCTTTATATAGGGGCCGAACTCGCCGGATATTCCCATTCCGGCTAACCCCCAAAGCACTTCAAGAGAAACAGTGGCTTTGATACCCATTTTTAGTCCTATATAGCCCATTACATAAAACTTAAAAGCAAATTTTTCGTCTGTAAGATCGGTTATGGAACTACCCGATGTTTTATTCATAATATCTATCCAGAAAGAATAGCGCTTGCCCACCAAATAGTCCATGCTAATGCCAATGCTGATATTGACATTTGTCTTTATCACGAAATCCAGTGAAAAGTTGACAGAGACAAGCCCGCCAGCAAACTTATATCCTATTTCAAAAATATTCTTTTCTACAAGTGTTACCCAGGAGGTTTCGGTTTTCATCATTTTTGAGTAACGGTTCATCAAATCTTGAACGCCCGCATCCGTTTCTTCATCACTGGTTGATTTTAAAAGCCTATTCAATATTGAGGACATATTCACTTCGCCTAATTGATCGCAATAGCTATTGTAGGCAGCTTCGGAACCTGCCGGCATAGTTAGCCACAAATTTTTAATAGTCTGTTTATAGGCGTCTAACTTATCTTTTGGTTCACTTGCTTCATCTAATTTTTGCTCAAGCTCTTTAATTTGTTTTAACGTGTCTTTGTATTTGGATTGAAAATTTTTAAACTGATCCCATAACGCGCCTTCATTGCCTTGAACCGTATATATTCTTAAATCAATCGCTATCGAGGTATAATTTTTAATATCCGTATTGGCACCAAAAGTAAGTTCTTTAAGAACAGGAATAAACAAATACCATTTGACACGGGCGTGCGAATTCAAACTCACTTTTACATAGATTTCTTCTATAAAGGTAGCGTGAAGTGAAAATTTCATATCGCCGTCATCTAATCCAATTGAAAATTCCGCATCTATGCCTAGCTCCAAACGGACACCTTTATCAAAATTGGTGCAGTCTTTTGAAATTTTAGCAGTGACAATAATTTTTGGAGCTGACGCAGATTTAGCCAACGCATTTACTTGGGTCTGTGATAATGACTTGCCTTTCCCATCAGTGTAGGTGACATCTTCGAGAGACATATTCTTGAAATTGTCAGTCTTTGATGCCATTGTGATAAGATGATCTACAGCATCCCCTGCAAATCCGCTTTTTATTGCTTGCTCTTCAATCTGATTTTCAACACGTTCAGCATCTACATTTTTTAGCAGATCATCTCCGCTCATTGGATTGCTCAGAAACACATCATTAGCAGATTCTATAGCACCCGCGGTGGTTTTTTTAAAAGATATTGTTGTGCCGTTAATTGCTGTTACTTCACCGAAATAAACGGGAGATGCATCGGTCATATCTTCAAAGCTGCCATGGTACAGTACAACAAAATCACCAACGTCAAATTGGGGAGCACTGCTGCGACCCATAAAACTCCAGGCTATGGTATCATAAGATGCACTGTCAATAGAAGAATTATTAAGTGAAGGAAGAGTTGTTACCGAGAAGGGAATGGTGTCCGGCATAAAAATTACATCCGTCGCCTGCGTTTCATCAAGCCCTTTAAAATGAATGGTTATTCCATTGATTCCGATAACTTTAATAAATGCGACACAATCATCTTGATAATCGTTTGCAGTATAATCACGATTTCTTGGGTCGACTGTTTCATAAATACACAGGGTATCACCCACAGCTAAGCCGCCGTCTTCATAGTCAAAGCTTCCCGATACTGTGTCTTTTTGCCCGTTGCTTATCAAAGCAATATCCAAGACAGGCATAGCAATGGCAGAACCATCAAGCGTATATGTCATTCCATCGGTATCTTTTATGTATTTAATATCATCATTATACTTAAGATTGTCAACTTCATCCTTATGTATAATAAAGGTCGCTTTGCGTATGGATTCGGCTTTATCTTTAAAATACAACCCATCGTTTAAAGTCAGTTCATAAGTGCAACCGGGATTAAAGCCATTAGCCGCAGAGACGGTGAATGACTTGCTGTTTACCATAACAACTTTAATTTCTACCGGCTCAGAGCCATCTGTTGCCAATAGCGACAGATTTGCCAATACTTCATCGGCAGTTAAAGCGTTCGATGTAACAATATCGTAAGAAATATCGGAGGATTGATCCTCAAGCGCAAAAGACCCCGGAGTTTCTTCAACATTTGTATCAAGAACTTCAAATCCTGCATGAAGATTTAAATTCGCAGTGACGGGTTCTTCTGCATAAAAGGGTTCGCCATTGTCTTTAATCCAACCCGTGAAAATATAACCATCTTTTTCGGTTACAGGCTCAACAGTTACGTCGGTTAAGACAGCGCCGTTACAGAGCATGATTCCGTCAACAGCTGTACCGCCATCTGTATCAAAGGTTATCTTAACATTATCACCCAAAACAACATCGAAACCAGCGACATGTTTTTCTATAAGTAAAAGGTCTTGCAAATCTACGGCACTGT
>CALCRE010000265.1 GCA_937894465.1 uncultured Clostridia bacterium | reverse complement strand
CTATAATCTGGTATATATGGTTCTCTAGTTTTCTAGGGTTTAGCAATTACCTATGACATACTGTTTTTAAAATCCGGTATTTCAAAAGGAGCACCGTTTTCATGAGCCGATTTAAATCCTTGTATGGCAACAGCTGACATGGCAACGGCTTTGTAAACATCAAAGTACGGTTGCACTCCGGTGCGGATGGCTTCGGCAAAATAATAGTCGGTGAAAAAGTCCCCTCCCCCATGACCGGTGGTGTTGGCCACATTGGCCATAAAGGGGAAATCCGGTTTGTAGATCTTTTCTTCCACTTCTCCTTCTCTTAATTCAAAAACCTCATGCTTGACTCTCAACATTTGGGTATCCAATGTACGCAAATTTTCCATCAAACCTCTTGTGCCGTGGACTCTGTACCAATTTCCGTGACCGCGTAGATTGTATCCGATGGTTCGAACTACCGAATCATTATTCATGCGGGTTAAAATCACAGAGCTTGTATCGGCTTTGTTAGGTAATAAAGCGGTTTGTTCATCTTTCGGAGAATTTGGGATGCTCAATGCATTGACCATCACCGGCATGGTGTCGGTAATATGCATAATAGGAGCTAATGCATGGGTGTTGTAATAGGTTACAGGCAAGTTATTTCTCCAATGATTGAATCCTGCCGACCGTTTGTTTCGAGTTTCCACTGCATCCGGATGAAGATACTCCCCTTCCCCGTAAACCATTTCACCGATTTCCCCCGCTTGATACAATCTTCTCATTTCCTGATTGTATTTAAAGTAGGGGTAGTTTTCGGCCAACATATAGATTTTCCCTGTTTTCTCTACCTTGTTCACAAGGGCAGCTGCTTCCGCCATGGTAATCACTGCCGTAGTTTCACTCATGACATGCTTTCCGGCTTCCAATGCTTTTATTGCAAATGGAGCATGCTGATGAAAATAGTTGGCCAAGATCACCGCATCCATATCATGCTCTAAAAACTTGTCATAATCCGTATAGGTACTAACATTAAATTGTTTACCCACCGCTTCAAGCTTTTCTTCCCAGGTATCGCATAATGCCACCAATTCCATGCCCACCGTTTTTGCACTGCCTACAAAAGCACGTCCTCTTCCAACTCCGATCACACCTACTCTAATCATGTTTCCCCTCCTGTCTTAAAGAACTAACTACACATCTTCTCCCCGATACCCTATTTCCACCCAATGCTTTCTTGCTAATTCCTTTGCTTTTTCGGTAATGGGAAGGTCTCCATACACACTGGCAAAGGGTTGATTCGGTTGAACATCTCTGAACTCCGGCATAGGACACCAGTTATCATTCTTATACTTTTCTCTTACCGCGTTGCTATTCTTAAAATCCGGTATTTCATATGGAGCTCCGTTTTCATGAGCCGACTTGTATCCTTGTATGGCAACAGCAGACATGGCAACGGCTTTGTATACATCAAAATAGGGTTGCACTCCGGTGCGGATGGCTTCGGCAAAATAATAATCAGTGAAAAAATCCCCTCCCCCGTGACCGGTGGTATTTGCCACATCCGCCATAAAGGGAAATTCCGGTTTGTAAATTTTCTCTTCCACTTCACCTTCTTTTAACTCAAACCGATCATGTCTCACCCGCATCATTTGCGGATCCATTGTACGCAAATTTTCCATCGAACCTCTGGTGCCGTGGATTCTGTACCAATTTCCATGACCTCTTAAGTCGGTCCCAATGGTTCGCACCACCGAGTGGTTGTTCATCCTGGTTAAGATGACAGAACTTGTGTCGGATTTTTTGGGTAATAAGTCGATTTGTTCATCTTTATCAGAATAAGGGATACACAATGCATTCACCATCACCGGCATAGTGTCGGTAATGTGCATCAGAGGGGCTAATGCATGGGTGTTGTAGTAAGTTGCCGGCAAGTTATTTCTCCAGTGCAAAAATCCTGCCGCTCTTTTGTTTCGAACCTCCACCGGATCCGGATGAAGGTACTCCCCTTCACCGTAAACCATTTCGCCGATTTCCCCGGCTTGATACAATCTTCTCATTTCCTGATTGTATTTAAAGTACGGGTAGTTTTCGGCCAACATATAGATCTTTCCTGTTTCTTCTACCTTGTTCACAAGAGCTACAGCTTCCGCCATGGTAATCACTGCCGTGGTTTCACTCATGACATGCTTTCCGGCTTCTAATGCTTTTATGGCAAAAGGAGCATGCTGATGAAAATAGTTGGCCAAGATCACCGCATCCATATCGTGCTCTAAAAACTTGTCATAGTCTGTATAGGTACTAACATTAAATTGCTTTCCCACAGCATCGAGCTTTTCCTCCCAAGTATCACATAAAGCAACCAACTCCATACCTGCTGTTTTAGCACTGCTTACAAAAGATCGTCCTCTTCCTACGCCGATCACACCTACCTTAATCATCTTCATTCCTCACTTTCCGAATGAACTTTTTACACCGTTTACGTTAACGTAACAGGTTATATAACGCTAATTGATATTCAGACTGTCAAGCTAAAAATTTATATCTTAATTTTTTCTTTTATATGATCCCATCTCTCTAGGTGATTCTCATGAGTAAACTTCGGTTGAAATCCCAAGCGCAGATAGGTCTTAATGGCCGGAATCCTAAAATCATCCGTTTGCAACACACAGGATTTAAAACCTCTTGCCTTCATATGAGCTAACGCTTCTAAGCTTACATAGGCACCAAGATGTTTTCCGCTATGGTCTTGTTTAACCCCCACCATATGCAAATAGCCGGTGTCATCAGGCCACTCCTGCCTGTACCACGAGGTTGCCGTGCCTACGGGAATTCCGTTATATAATACGAAAAACACCCTGTCATAGGAAAAGCAAGCTTCACGTTTCAATGAATCAAAGGATCTGTTTGCTGAATACCCAAAAGAATCATTGATAATATCCACCCAAGCTTGCTCGTCACCTTCTTTTGCAGATCGAGTTGAGTACTTTTCCGGCAAATCCATCATAGGTAACTTATCAAAATTCTCTAAATGCATCACCAATTGTGGTGAGAGTCGTTCATTTACCATACTTTTATTCCTTATCTATATGAGCACCGTAGTAAAGCCCATCATCTTACCAAATGCCTTGATGATTTCAATCTCATCCGTATAAACACAAGCCAAATGGTGCGTTCCTCCGTAACGACTGTATTCTTCTAAAAATTCATGTAAAGCTCTTTTAGGTTGGAACCATCCGTGAACAGAATACTTGATATCGGTATTCACAACCGGTTCCAACATTTCCACATTGGATAAAATGAGGTTGTATCCTTCTGCAGAAGGTGCAAGATCCACCAAAACACATTGACCCGGTTTGAATCCGCCATATGCGGCAATGGGATCTTCAGCGTCGGTGTACGGGAAAGGTTTTCTCACCAGAACCGGCTTTTTATAGCTTAAGTTTAAGTTCATCTCACCCATATGGCTGATGAAAACGGCACCGTTTTGCCAATCGGGACAAAACATCTCGATGAATGAAACATCCTTGAAAACAGACATTAATGAACAGATCAATGCTGCCGTAAACACATCCCCTTCCCCTGCATAGCCTTTTCCTTCAGCCATTTGCATACAAGCTTCCAAAAAAGGCATGGATGTAAACCCGTTTCCTTTTTTTATATCCGTAAAGCTTGCAGTAAAGCCATCCAACCGGTTCTCTTCCATCCATTTTCTCACTACTAAGTTTGGCACAATGGATTGTTTATGGAACTCTTCTTCAACCTCCACAACAAAGCTTACCAAGTGCCTTTGGTATTCTTCTTCAACCTCTTCCCGGTTGATCATTTTTTCGTAAATCTCATACTTGTCAAAGGAAAATGTGGATACATCCATTCCGATTGTTTTCTTTAATATGTCAAATGAGATTCCAAAGTCCCCCATTCCTTCAAACGGCGAACCAATGATCCCGATATGACAATTTTTAATTTTATTAACCATATGGGCGGCTTTAGCGAAACGTGTCACCCGGTCCAAAACATCCGACGATTTGTAATGCCCGGCGCATACGAAATATTGGACACCATTTCTCAAAAGAAGATTGCACATATCCTGAACACCATGAATACCATGATTGAACATAATTTTGCCGGCGATTTGTTCCATAGAAAAATCAAAGTCCGGTGTAGTGTCCAGGACAATCACAGGAACCTTTAAGGATTTTAATGCATCCGCCGACTCTAAGGATGGAGAATAAGCCAAATGCAATGTAATCACTGCATCAACATTATTCTTTTTAAAAAGGTTTGCAGCATCTTCAAACTCAGGTTTGACCCTGCACACAGAACTCTTCACGATAGACAAACCTCTTTCTTCTAGCATCCGTATAATCTCTTCTTGGAATGAATCAAATTCCTTTCTGAGCTCCGGCATGGTGTCATCATACAATTTTAAATACAACGGCAGTAAACCTATTTTGATCATTGATTTCCTCTTTCTATTTCAATCCTAAGTCAAATCCTGCATTCATCAACATGGAACGTGCATTGTTGTAAAACACGTCTTGAATGGAGGATTCCTTTAGTCCCACCTCTTGTGCCGCTTCTAAAAATGCAGCTATTTCCTCGTACATGAACAAAGTCATTTGATCAGCAATTTCTCCTGTACATTCTCTCATATGAGAATCCCTTGAAACATCGCCATACATCCCCTTTGGAATCAAGTTAATATATTTTCCGTTTTCACAAATCCGTTTGGTTCTCATACGCAATATAGGTAGGTCGCTTCCGAATAAGATTCGTTTGTGGTCGATATTCTTTAACAATTCCTTGAACACCCAATCATTGCAGTTGGCACTAATATCAAAGTATATTCTTTGGGTTTTTCTTAAATGCAAAAATGCATCTCCAACATCTTCATTGCAATAAGCACGACCTACGTGAGCGATAATGACTTTGGTGTTCTTGTATCTTTCATCAATCTCCATCATTTGTGCAATGTTCACCGGATCTTTCAACCGGTCGTTTCTAGGGATGTGTAACATCACAATCCATCCGTTCCGGTCTGCAACTTCAAGATGTTCACGGGTTAAAAAATCATAAATCCGTATTTCATTTTGAGGGATGTATTTCGGTGCAAAGTCCAAATACACCTTGATTCCCACAAAACCACCGGTGATTACTTTACGCTCTAGTTCATCCACCGGCATATTCGGCTGTACGTACATAAGGCTTGGAAATTGGTGTTCTTTGGCACAACGGCTGATATATTCGTTGCCTTTTTCCAAATCATCCCCCGGGGAAAGGTTGGAGAATATCAAAGGCATGACTTTTTTCCCCGGAAACATGATTTGATAGGAGGTTATATGATCTTCAATTGAATTATCCTTTGCCACCATAGACGGCCATGAAACAGTGCGAGCCGGCTCTTCCTTTTTTTTGCAGCGGAAATCATCCAGCCATACATGAGTATGTACGTCTATTATGTCCTCCGGTAAAAAGTCCTTTATAGTTGTTTTGTAGAATTGTTCATCTACATGATTTAATCTAAAGTCCACAATAAATTTTCCTTCCGTCTATCTTCAATAATATTTAATTACAATTTAATGATCTTCTCTTCCCATGGCATGTTTTTTCTGAACTTGGGCATTTCCATCTCGCGCCCCCCGTTCATCACGGACAATTCGGACAAAAAGGCCACTGTTGTCCACTCACAAGCCTCATAAACATCCACACCTGGTTTATCACCATAAAGGATTGCATTGATAAAATCCTCTACGATAAAGAAGTCTCCCCCTCCGTGACCGGACTTTCTTTGGTCTTCCGTGGCATTTTTGTATCGCCCCGGTAAGTATTGATCATAAAAGTTAGCCAAGGGATACCATTTTCGATCTTTTTCCTCATCAATTCCTTCAAACCATACCTTTGCTTGATCACCCAAACCTCTTGCAGCTTCATAGCAACCTTTTGTTCCCTGGATCGAATAAAACGTTGCACAATGGGGGCGATTGGATACGCAATCCGCACGAATTTTGATCAACTTGCCACTTTCAGTAGTGCACAAAGTCAATGCCGTGTCATCTGCCCGCAATTGAGGTGCCGTCCAATGACCGGAACCCACGGTTCGAACGGTTTTAATCCTTTCACCTTCAAACCACTTCATCACAGGACCTAAACTATGAGTTGGATAAAAGGAACCTCTTCTTCCGAATTGCCAATACTTTCTCCAGGATGTTTTACCACTGGAAAACCTTCCGTAATCATATTTGGTCATGTGCTTTATTTCGTGGGTATACTCCCCTTCCCCGAAATATACTTCACCGAATACGCCGGCATCCACCATTCCTTTGACCACTTGAATCTCCGGCATATAGTAATAGTTTTCAGCCATCATATAGACCTTCTTGCTTTCCTCCACCTTTTCGCAAAGCCAGAAAAGCTCATCCATGGTCACTCCGGCCGTCACTTCGCTCATGACATGTTTTCCTGCATCCAGTGCTGCTAATGCCTGGGGAACGTGACATTGCATGGGAGTGGCAATTACCACGGCATCAATATCACTCTCGAGCATATCTTCATAGATTCTGTAGTGATGAGGAATATTCAATTCCGTTGCTCTTTTTTTAACAAATTCTCCGTCTAAGTCACACAAAGCCATGACTTGCACATTAGGGTTTGCTTGCATTCCCTTAATGGTGCTTAAACCTCTTGCACCGACAATTCCAACTTTAATCATGGTGTTTACCTCCAAGCCAATTTCATCCGAAACAATATTTAAAATTTACACACATTCTTTCATTGCCACCAGATTTTCAATAGGTGTGCCCTCACTTAAATAGTCTGTCGTACCCAAAACAAACCTGCCCCGCTCTTTCATATAGTCCATTAAACATTTGCACCTAGATTGAACCTCATTAGGTGTTGCATGCATTAAAAAATCGATTTGATCAATATTCCCAATCATCACGATATTTTTGTCCAGTGTTTGAAGTGCATAATCCAAGTCCGTGTCGCCATAAGGCGGTTCCACAAAGGATTCGAAAATATCCGGTCCCAGCCGGTTGTATGTAGGGTAAAGTGCATTGGCATCCCCGCAATTATGATACAGTATATAAGCTCCGGCTTCTTTAATCGCCACTATATGCCGTTTTTCATATTCCAGCACAAACTCTTCGAAATATTCTTTTCCTAAGAATGTTGCCGTGGCAATATTTCCACTGACACATAAAACATCTGCTCCGGCTTTGGCAAATTGAGCAGATATGTTTACCCACCGGTCTGTGAAATAAGTCATCATTTGGTGATAAAACAAAGGATCCATGATCATATCCAACACCAAATTCTCAGGTTTTCTTAAATCTCCAAGATAATTGAATATCCCTTGTGTCCAAGGTGCAGTGATCCCCTCATTCCCTAACATTTGCTTTGATCGAGTAATCCTTGAACAATCATAGGTAGGTACTTGGGGTTGATATTTTATAAATTGATGAAAGTCTTCTTTGGATTTGATAAAGCATTCGATGTTCGCATTGACTTCTTCATATGGAGTGATCCTTTGAAAGCTCTTTACTTGTGTCAGTGTTCTCTCAGGAGTTTTAATGATGGTAATCTCGTGACGTTCTTTCTCTGAAATTTGTTTTTTCAGCAATTCCACCTGCCAGTTCCTTGAATCCAAGAAGCATTCGTCCGTAGCTTCCGCTATATTGCATGTTCTTAACATGGTGTCAAAACCCAAATCCTTATACACTTTGAAGCAAGCCTCATCAAGCTCTTGATCCGCTAATTGACGTTTGAAATATTCATTGACGAAATTTGACCAAATAAAAGGAGACACAGGAATGCGATCCACAGCTTTCCCGGAGAGAGTGTTGAGTAATCTTGTTCTAGAA
>CALCRE010000264.1 GCA_937894465.1 uncultured Clostridia bacterium | reverse complement strand
CTCATGATGCTCCTATTATAACTTATTTTTTAGATTTTGTGTCTCACACCATGGGGTCATTATAATGAATCCCTTTCGGCCAACGCTTCTTATTAATATTTTTCTTATCAGATCGACAGGAATAACGGTGACAGCAATCAACAAAATTAGGCTTAAGTGTCCTATTTCAATTCCGTGGGTTCTGAATACAGTGCCTCCAAAATAAATAAGAAAAATTTGAACCACACAAATTAAGATCATTACAAATATAAATAATTTGTTACGTAGAATATGAGAAAGTAAGTTCATTCTGTATGTCCTAGTGTTGAAGCTGTTAAATACTCCAAGGAAAATAAACAGGGTAAAAAAAGCGGTCATATAATAATGGCTGCCATCATTAAAATGAAAGATGTTTTGTATTAGCGGAAGTTTTAAGAAGATCAAGCAAATGATAATCGAATACATTCCCGTAAAAAGGATTTCTGAGTACATATACCGGTTGATAATTTCTTCACCCCGTTTTTTTGGAGGCTCTTTCATGTATTCCTTCAGCGGTGCTTCACCCGAAAAAGCAAGCCCGGCAAGGGTATCCATGATCATGTTTATCCAAAGCATTTGCATAACGGTCAACGGTGCGTCAATCCCCAAAAACGGGCAGATGACGGATAACCCGACTGCGCATAAATTCATTGTCAATTGAAAGATAATAAATTTTCTGATGCTTTTAAAAATGGTTCGTCCGTATAATATGGCTTTTGCAATGCTTCCTATGTTGTCGTCAATTATGACAATATCTCCGGCTTCTTTTGCAACCTCGGTACCGGAACCCATCGCAAATCCAACGTCTGCCTTTTTCAACGCGGGTGCATCGTTGATTCCGTCACCGGTCATCCCTGCCACAAGCCCAATCTGTTGTGAAATACCCACCAGTCGGCTTTTGTCAGAAGGTAAAGCTCGTGCTACAACGCGGATATTCCTTAATATTTTTTTAATTTCCATGTCACTCATATGAGCCAGTTCCTGACTTGTGAACACTGAGCTTTCCCGGTTTGTAATCAGACCGATTTCTTTTGCGATTGCAACCGCTGTTTCTTTGTTGTCACCGGTAATCATGACTGTCTGAATCCCCGCGCTCATAATTTCCGCAACGGCTTTTTTAGCCTCCGGCCTGATCTCATCCCGTATCCCCACAATACCAATTAAGGTAAGAGCACCATTTTCGGAGTCACTTTGGGCTAAAGCAAGTATACGCATTGCTTTTTCGGCTAACTCTTTCATTTTTACAGCAAGGTTCTGTCTGTTAAATGCTATTTTTTTACCATCCGTAGAAAGATAAAATTGGCATTTAGGAAGTATAATTTCCGGTGCGCCTTTCATTAGTAACTTTTTCATCCCATTGTGCATGATTACCGAAGATGAAAATTTGTTTTTTGAATTAAAAGGCTGATGAGATATTAACCGGGCATTATTGAACTCATCTATAAATGGTAGTACATATGTAAGCAGAGCTTTATCTGTTCCGTTGCCACCTATAACTGTTTTCTGTTTGACACCGCTTATTGCAGAATCTGTATTAAATGCGCAGGCTGTTACAACATCCTGCATAAAATTCGGATGCTTTCTAAGCATACCTAAATTGTCATATTGTTTGCCGTCACCGGTTATAAAAGAAGTGACTTGTAATTTTCCTTTAGTAAGAGTTCCGGTTTTATCGGTAAACAGAATATTCAAGCTTCCTGCCGTCTCAATTCCCACGAGTTTTCTCACTAAAACATTATCTTTCAACATTTTTTTCATGTTAGCCGAAAGTACAACCGTTATCATCATAGGCAATCCTTCCGGAACAGCCATAACAATAACCGTAATTGACAGCGTAAGCGTGTTAATTAATGTGCCTAACGTAAAATGAACATCAGTCAGCTTTCCTATTATAGCTGCATTGTTAAATCCGCTGTCAATAATAAATGCATTAAACAAATTAGCAAAACCCACAATTATTGCTGCCGTATACCCAAGTCGACTGATGGTTTTTGCAAGTTTGGCAAGCCTTTGCTTTAAAGGACTTTCTATTGTGTCCTCTTGAACTTCCACGGCCATTTTTCCGTAATAGGTGTGGTCGCCGACACAATCAACCTGCATTGTGCCTTCGCCTTCGCAAACAATACTGCCTTGAAAAATACCGGAATGCGACATGAGGTCATTGGTTTTATTTGAAAGATTTTCATCGGGATATTTGTTTACCTCTTTTGTTTCACCGTTGAGTGCGGACTGATCCACCGCCAACGCACCGGATATAATATGACCGTCTGCCGGAACCCGTTCACCTCCTTGAAGCAGCACAATATCGCCAACAACCAAGTCTTGTACAGGTAGAAGAAACAAAGAGTTATTACGTCGCACCCGGCAATTTATTTCTCCGGCTTGCTGCTGAAGTTTTTCAAAGGCTGATTCATTTCCATACTCGGAAAGCGTAGAAACCAGAGTTGCCAGAATAACTGCAACTGCAATCCCGGCTGATTCATACCACCCGCAATTTCTAAACATAAAAATCACATTGACAGCTAATGCGATCATTAATATTTTGATTATCGGATCGCCGAAGCTTGCAAGATATTGCTTGAAAAAACTTTTTTTCTTTTTCTTTGTAATAACATTTGAGCCATACCTGCTTCGTGAGCGTTCAACCTCTGCATGGTTTAGTCCGGATAACTTGTGTTTACTCAAAGTCATTTCTTTTTGCATTCAATCACCGTCCTTAAAATAATGCAAGCTAGAATAGCTTGGCCTTACCATTTTATTAGGACGAGGGTAAAATTATGTATGTGCCGAGAACTTGTCTGTCTATTTAGGTCTATTGCTACTATGGATGATCAACACGCCGGATAATTTTTTTATCTTCTACATTTTTGTTTCTATAGGGCGTTCTATGTTATAAAACAGTCAATTTTTTAAGGTGGTCTTCAGGTTTCCTCCCACGTGGATTTCAAACACTCCTTTTTCTACGGTTTCGATCATTTGCCGATTCAGTAATTTGAGATGCTCAAAGCCTACTGTAAAGATTACAGTTACGGCTTCTCCGGCTTTTATAAAAACCTTCCTAAAGTCCTTTAGAGCAAAATCCGGCGTGACAACACTGCTGATTACATCATTGACGAACAACATGACCGTTTCGTACCCGTCGGTTTTACTTATATTGCTCACTTGTACGGACACGATGACTTCTTCATCGGGATAGATGGATTCTTTTGACAGCTCTAAATTCCCGTACTCGAAAACAGAATAGCTCAAGCCCTCACCAAAGGCATAGAGGGGAAGGGAATCTGCGTCTACATAACGTCTGCGACCTGCTTCCGGACGGTTGTAGTAAACAGGTAACTGTCCTATTCTTTTAGGAAATGAAATGGGTAGTTTACCGGAGGGATTGCAATGACCGAAAAGAATCTGAGCAATAGCAATACCGCCTTGATCTCCCGGATACCATGCCTCTATAATGGCAGGTATATGTTCATGGATCCGGTTGCAGGTTAAGGGCCTGCCGTTTAACAAAACTGCAACGACAGGGGTTCCGGTTTCATGTATTTTCAAGATCAATTCTTCTTGTTTCCCTGTTAAATTCAAATCCGAACGATCTCTGGATTCCCCGCTCAAATCCCTTGATTCACCTAAAGCTATAATTGCTACATCGGCACTTATAGCGGCTTCTATGGCTTTATTCATATCATCTTCTTCAAAACTCCAGCAAAGCTTGGCGGCTCTTCCGCCTCCTTTATGTTTTTTGTACTCAATGACAATAGGATATTTTCTATCCTTTTCAAACTCGAATTTGGTAAAAGCTTTATTTGCATCTTGGGTCCATGTGTCTAAAAGAAGATGCCCGTCTATAGATACCCGATAACTGTCCTGAGATGTGAAGCCTACAGAAGCAACCCCTGATACATCGGGAACGATGAATCCGGACCATCTTACTGCAAACTCATCACTTTTTATTCCGTCGCCTGGTATTTGCATGATGAAGTTAAAATCAACGGCAGGATCGATTCTTGTTACATCCGGATCACAGTCCAACGAAATATGATTAAAATATTCTGCTAATAGGCCTTTTGAGGATTCATCCGGTGTCAGTAGATTTTTGCTTTTTACGGGTTCCAGGTCAATTTCACGAATGGAGCATCCTTTCTCGTAGACCACAGAAACCGATTCTTTAGCAATTTGCCTTATCCCTTCTAACAATGTAACCTCTTTGAAACCTTGAACCGGAGGCGTATAATCGCCTAGAGGCAAATGATCTGCATTAGGCCCTATTACGGCAATTTTCGTCATTTGTTTTGATAGTGGAAGTAGGTTATCTTTGTTTTTTAGAAGACAAATGCCTTGTCTGGCTGTTTCTAAGCTTATATCCAAATGCTTTTTAGATCGTGTTACTTTTTTAGAAAGACTTGGTTCTATAAAGGGGCGGTCAAACAGGCCTAACATGAACTTAACTCTCAAAATGGAGGAAACAGCTCGGTCCACGGCAGTTTGGGACAATGCTCCGGAGTTGACCAAGGATATAATGGAGCTTTGGAAAAAGTCATTGTCAAAATCAAAAAACTGCATATCCACACCTGCTTCTACAGCTTGTTTAATGGCGTCTTCAAATGAATCCGCAACACGATGAATGGTGTGCAATCGTTTAATGGCACCTAAATCCGAGCAGACATAGCCTTGAAATCCCCATTCTCCCCGTAATATATCCGTTAAGAGCCATTTGTGAGCGGCGCAAGGAATACCGTCTATAGAATGGTAGGCACACATCACCGACATGGCTTTACCGTCTACGATGGTGGATTTGAATACCGGTAAAAAATCCGAACGGATCATCCTTTCCCCGACGGAGCAGCTCATGCAGTTCAATCCTCCATTGGGTATGGAGTGAACGGCAAAATGTTTCACTTCGGCCACTACGGAATCAGGAGAGGATAGAGAATCTCCCTGTAAACCATTTACCATGGAAAGACCTAACCTTGATGCCAAGCAAGTGTCTTCTCCGTAGGTTTCTTCCGTTCGACCCCACCTGGGATCTCGGGCGATTTCCAAAACAGGATTAAAAACCAGATGGATTCCTTTGGAACGGGTTTCTGCGGCAATGGCTTTGCCGATTTTGGTAACCAACTCTTCATTCCATGTGGAAGCCATAGTGATGGCTTGGGGGAAAATGGTGTTTCCCGGACTGCTCAATCCGTGAAGGGCTTCTTCGGAGAAGAGAACCGGGATCCCTAATCTGGAATTGTTGATGACAAATTCTTGTATGGTATTGGATAAATCCGAATCAATGGGGTAGAGGTCGTGAATGCAACCGACACCTAGCTCTTTGATGATTACAGCGGCTTTTTCCTTTATGAATCTTGTATCAGAACCAACTGCGGTGCGGCTAATGGAAGACATTTTATCTACAAACAATGATCCACTGTACATATCCATTTGCCTTGCTTTCTCTTCTAAAGTCATTCTAGACAATAAATCTTTGACACGATCTTCTATTGGCAGATTCGAATTCATGTAAATTGCTGTTTTAAATATAGGATCCATTTTTTTACCCCTTGGTTTTTTAGCCGAGTATCTTTTTTACAATATCCGCATTTTCCTTCATCTCGTTCTTTTCTTTTTGATAAACGCCAATCATGATCATATCGGATTCCTTTATATTCTCATAGGTCTCCCTCAGGTATTGCTCTGCAACAGAAGGGATTTCATCTTGATTTTTGCCTAAAAAGACTTGGCCTCCGGCGAAGGTTTTAAAAGCGATCACCGGTTTTTGAACCTTTTTTATAGCGTCAAACATGAGGAAACGATCATTTGGGTAAAAGACAAGGTGCGCTTTGGTTTTACCGGTGATAAAACCGCTTTGCTCGCCTCTGTTTTGCTTTCTTGAGTTATACAGACATGCACTGTAAAATTCGGCACCCCATTGTTCTTCCTCGGCACGTAAAAGAGTGTCCGGAACATGGGTACCTAATCCGGCAACAACACCGGTGTCTTTTATGATTTGAATGTTCTTGCGTATGGTATCAATCTGTCCTTGCTCATTCAGAAAATCTGTGCTTGTTCCTTGATGGTATATGGCAACAGGTTCGCACTTTAACATCAAACGTAAGTTAACCTTCAAGTCCATTGCAGGGTAGGTCTGGAACATGACGTTCATTTTACCCCCTTGGTTCTTGTATTGGCGAATGACGCGGATGATAAAAGGGTCTGCTGAAGCCATGTAGGTGTTCACACCGGACATTTGGGCTTCAAACATGGTTTGAACACAATTTTCAGCGGTATAGTAATCCATCATTTCTTCGCCGGTGTGAAGGGATTCGATATAGGAATGGCCGGTAAAGGGATTACTGCCTAGAATCAAGCGACTTATTTTATGACCGTAAAAATCAACTGTGGGTATCATGGTATGACCTCCGTTTTTGACATTTAACAAGAATTCAGTGCATTATTAATTTCTATACTTAGATTATACTATAATAATACGTCCCGCTACATATTTGATGTACATTTAAAGCAAGTAAATTTGCTAATGAACATAGTTTTTAATTTGTGTCTAGTGCATAAAGAAGGAGTTCCTGTTTTTGTGTTGAAATTTTCTATATACACTATCATATCAGATGGGGGATGAATTATATGGTTCAAAAATGGATACCTTCTGTGAAAACAAAGAGAACCTACTATACACACGAGAAACTATCGAATTTGGAAAAGAACATTTTACGAATCCCTGAAGCAGCTCTGGGAAAAGAGCAAGCAGTAAAACAAGCCGATACCTATTTGGCTTACGGTGTGGAAAAACTTTTAGGATATGTCACCGGGCAAAGCTTACCTCGAAGCTACAGCGTCAATGAAATGAAAGGGTGTCCTGTTTGCGGTAAGAAAATAGACGCTTTTGGCAACTATCCTTACTTAGCCAATCCTTTGGAAAAGCCCTTTAAACTGCAATGCCCGAGTTGCTATTCGTTTTTTCCTTCTAATGATTTTGATTCCTATTACAAAAGCGGCTTGGACGATTATGGTGTGTTCCGGTACGAAAAAGCAGATCCTAAATTTTTGGTCAACGAACTTTATCCGGACAAATCTCGAGATTTTTGTGTGGACGACGGGTTGGGATGGGTGAACAAAGAAGGTTTGAAAGATAAGAGCTATCAATGGATCACGGACAAGGAAAAGGGAAAGGTTTGGAAAGAAACGACGGTTGGTGACAACCGTTACACATTCATAGCCTATTTCAACCATTGGTTCATCTGGACCCACATGATGTTCAACGGAAAATCCCTTAGTATGGTCAATTCAGCAGTTAGTTTATTTCGAGACGCTTATCTTTATACCGACGATAAAAAGTATGCTGATGCCGGAACTGTTCTATTGAATCGAATCGCGGACTTTTATCCTTCTTTTGATGCTGCTGCATATAAATGGGAGGACAATTTCAGACATTCCGGAGGAGGAGGCGACTGGGGAAAAATCATCGGTTCCATATGGGAAGGAAATATTGTTGACAATATGACAAAAGCATATGATGCCTTTTTCCCTGCTATCGATGAAAAAACCAAGGATTTATTGTCTTCCATGAACATATATAAAAGCAATCCCCTTGAGCCGACAACCTCCGATGATATCAAAGACAATATTGAAAACAACTTGCTCCGGCAAATCCTTCCGGAAGTACGTAACAGGCGCATACGTGGCAATGTGGGGATGCATCAAAGCAATATCGCCCTTTCGGCATTGGTGTTGCAAAACCCGGACTACTTCGAAAAAAGCATGGATGCGATTTTGTTAACTACAGACAGACAAGCTTGGGGTGTGGGAAACATTTTAAAAATATTGACCGACGATATCGACCATGACGGCATTGGAACCGAGACGTCAAGCGGTTACAATGCCTTATGGTTAAACGGTATTCATACCATTGCGCAGATACTCAAAGGTACCGGCAGAGATTTATATAAACACCCTAAGTTTTTAAAAATGTTTCAAATGGACATTCCTTATCTGATCTGTAATAACAAGACATTGAACTTAGGAGATTCAGGAAATGCGGGACAACTTTCGCTTTCAATTAACACAAGACCGCTTTTATCCTATTTCCAACAAACCGGTAATGTGAAAGCTGCACAACTTTTGCATTTAGCAAGACAAAAGACCGGAAAGCTTGTCGAAGGAAGTATGGAAGATTGGTTTTTGGATATGGATCAGTTGGAAAAAGACATCGATACCAAGGTAAAAGAACACGGCCCATTCTGTTCGGAAAGCAAAAACTACAGCGGATTCGGATCGGCAAAGCTAGAGTTTCGAAATGAAATAGAACCCAAATGCGTCTTTATGTATTACGGTCGAAACACAGGTCACGGTCATCGGGACACTTTGATGCCGGGGATTCATGCCTTCGGCCTGTATATGAACCCGGATCACGGATACCCGGCGCTGACCGATGGAAACAATGAGGAAATGCGGTGGACTAAAAACATCTCATCCCATGATACGGTGATGGTGGACAGCTTACCCGGGCAATCTCACATTGTAGGCATTCCACGACACTTTTATCCCGGTACACACATCGGTGTTATGGACGTGGAAGCTCCTTTGGTGTACAAGCAAACACAATGCTACCGAAGAACCATCCTTTCGGTGAACGTGGAAAATGAATTTTATATCGTCGATTTCTTCCGTGTACAAGGAGGTCATGACCATAAATACATTTTCCACGGTGGAGAAGGATCTGTCACAACCACAGGATTGAATTTGGTACCTCAAGAGAAAGGTACATATGCAGGAGTAGATGTGGAGTTTGCGTCTCCTTCTTACGACAAAGAACAGTTTGACGGATTCAACTACCTGTATGATGTTCGTAAAGATGAAAAATTAAAGGGTCAATTTTCTGTGGAATGGAAGTTGAAGGACACTTGGGGAGTGTGGGATCGGGAAAGAGATGTAAGATTGGCATTAACCATGGCATCTGATGGTTCCGAAGTGAGTTTGGCCCAAGGAAGCCCTCCTGCCAATAAACCGGGAAACCCCAAAGAATTCACCTATATGATTGTAAGAAGCCGGGGAGAAGACATTCAAAGTTGTTTTACGGCTGTTTTGGAAGGCTTTGAAAACCAAAAAGATGTTGTGAAGGTGGAAAACATTCCGGTGTTCCATGAAGGAGTTATGGAGGACTTTGCCGCCAAAGCCTTGCGGATCACCTTGGCAAGCGGTCGCGTGGATACTGTTTTTAATGCTATGGACAATAGAGCCTATACTACGGAAGATGGCTCTGCTTTCCAAGGTTTTACGGCAGTGATATCCCAAAAGAACGACGACATTTACCAAATATTTTTTCATGACATGGATTTTTGCTCCTTTAAAGGTCGAGTGTTGTGTTCGCAGAATCCCACCGTTTATGGTGTTGTTACGGATTTTACCAAAGAACCTGATATAAAAAACAGAATTGAGGTGGAATTTGATCAGATCGTGGATCCGTCATCTCTTGCGGGTAAATACATCGACATTGAAACAGACAAAATTCGCAACGGGTTTTACGAAATCCTTTCGGCGGAAAAAGCAGGAGAAGAAACGTTCTCCCTTGATATCGGTGATTGCACTTTGATCAGGGGATATAAGGATCCTTTGGATTTTGACAAAGGGTATTTGTATAATATCAAAGAGGGGGCAAGAATAAGGATACCCATGTAGGAAGACACATGAGCAACAAATAGTAAAAGAGATCTTTTTGCAAAAAGATATTTTTTTTACTGATTAAAAGTATAATTGAACTATATTTTTATTTTTAGAACTCATATGCTTTCTGTGTAATAAGATAAATTATCTGATGGGATAATGGAGGTAGGAAATGAAAAAACTCTTCGTTCTTTTATTGGTTGCAATGATGTTGTTTTCTTTTTATTCGTCAATTGGCCAAAGTCGTTAAAGAGCAGGACGATTACACAGAAGAGATTAATGCCCACTATCAGTTGCCGGAAGGATCTCCTGATTGGTGCGGGCATAAAAACGCTCAAGAAATCATAAATGAGTATTTGTTTAGAGATGTCAGTGAAAACTACTCGATCTCTAAACTTCTTGGTGTGGTGGAATTCAAGGGAGGAAGCTACGGTGCAGCGGACATCGATATCACGGTGACTGGAAATCAAGGCCACGGGCAACACTATGGTACCGTCTATTTTACTGAAGACGCTTCGGATGTTTGGATTCATGTTGAAATGTACGAAGGGATAGGAATGGAAGTGCATTTTGTTGACGGTGAAAAAGTTGAAGAGATTAAGTTTGGAGAACAATAGTTCCGTTTTGCATTGAAATTCATTAATCCCCATGCTATAATGATGTCTGGAATGTAACCGATCGGAGGCAAATGCATGGCGGAAAATAGAAGATATCTTTGTATTGACCTGAAGTCCTTCTATGCTTCTGTAGAGTGTGTAGAACGTGGGCTTGATCCGATGACCACCAATCTGGTGGTTGCCGATCCGGAGCGAAGTGAAAAAACCATTTGTCTTGCAGTTTCTCCTTCCATGAAAGCTCAAGGTGTCAAAAACCGCTGTCGTGTGTTTGAAATTCCAAAGAATGTGGAATATATCATGGCTCCGCCCAGGATGCAAAAATACATTGACTACGCAGCATATATTTATGGTGTTTATCTACAATACATTTCCAAGGATGATATTTTCGTTTATTCCATTGACGAGGTGTTCATGGATGTCACTTGCTATTTGGACACTTATAAATGCACCGCCCGGGAGCTGGCGGTCAAGCTCATGGGAAAAGTGCTTGAAGGTGTGGGGGTTCGGGCGGCCTGTGGCATCGGTACCAATTTGTATCTTGCAAAAATCGCATTGGATATCACGGCGAAAAAATCACCGGATTTTATCGGATATTTGGATGAGGAAATTTATCGAAAAACCTTATGGGATCATAAACCCCTGACAGATTTTTGGCGAATCGGCAAAGGCATTGCAAAGCACCTTGCCAAGTACGGTATTTATACCATGAAACAAATTGCAAACACCGATGAGGATTTCTTGTATCGTGAATTCGGCATCGATGCAGAGCTGCTCATCGATCACGCTTGGGGACGGGAGCCGGTTACAATAGCCCATATAAAGGCATATAAGCCGAAGACCAACAGTATAAGCTCCGGACAGGTGCTCATGAGAGACTATTCCTTTGATGAAGGTAAGCTCATTGTCAGGGAGATGATGGACTTATTATGTCTTGATCTGGTGGATAAAGAGCTGGTCACAAATTCCGTCACCATTTACGTGGGATACTCCAATGCACTTAAAGCGGATCCTGCAAAGGGAACGGCTTTTTTAGAGCGGGAAACCAATTCGGACAGTATCATTCTTCCTGCTGTTGTCAAAGTCTATGAGCAGATCGTGGACCGGAATAAACCGGTGCGCCGCATATCAATTTCCTGTAATAACCTGCAAGGGGAACAACACGGACCGCAACAGCTCAGCCTGTTTGAAGAGGATTGTTGGGAAGATGAGAAGCTCGAGCGGGATAACAAAAAACAAAAAGCCGTGATTGAACTTAAAAAACGATTCGGTAAAAACGCCATCATACGGGGAATGAACCTTGAAGAAGCATCTACGACCATAGAACGAAACCAACAGATTGGAGGTCATAAAAGCGGTGAGTAAATTAAGAGACAAAATGCCGGTTTCCGAACGGGCAAAGCAGTTTATGCCTTTTGCCGCAGTGAAAGGTCTAGAGGAAGCTATAAGAAGGAAAGAGGAAGAGGTGATGCCAAAAAAGGAGTTGTCCGAGGAAAAGGCGAATGAACTGAACCGGTTGTTCATGCAATTAAAAAAAGGGATGACTGTTACGGCGGCCTATTATGGAATCAATGAATATACTCAAATCAAAGGGAAAATAACCTCCATCGATGCAGTCAATCGACAAATGCGTGTTGATGACACAATGATCTCATTTGATGATATTTATAATATATCTTCATAAAGAAAAATGGTTATGGAAGTTATGCACGGATGATGTTATACTGTTCAAAAGTAAAATGCTTCATTTTCAAAATGCTCTATATCGAAAGGCATCATTATATGACAGAAATGAAAAAATCTTTTAGCCTAATTTTGAATGCTATAAAACTTTCTTTAACGACATATTGGCATGTAAATAAAGCACTGATTTTTTGTTGCTTGCTTGCAGTGGTGTTACGTGTCGCATTACCCTATGCGGGAATATATATGCCCAAGGTTGTTATTGACCTGATACAGCAGCAAGTAAGTGCTTCTTCGTTCATACTCACCGTCGGAGGATTGGCATTATTGATGGTGGTGATGAATTACGGGAAAAGCTTTACTGATGTTATCGTCGACCGTTCCATTGGTACCACAGGAATATTCTCATTCTTGCTAAAAACCATATTCAAACAAATCAATATGGATTATGAGCAATTGGAACATCCTGATTTTAAGGCGGTTATGGATAAGTCTGAAAAAGCAGTGGACAGCAACCATGCTTTAGCCATGAATATTCCAAGGACACTGGTGCAACTGCTATCCAACGTGTTTGGTTTTCTCCTCTATGCAGGAGTCATCGCCAGAGTTCACCCGGTCATATTGATTGTGTTATTGTTTTGTTCGGCAGTCAACTGGTGGGCTCTTGCAAGAGCACGAAAGTACAGGGAATCCACCAGGGAAGAGCGTGGTAAACTTAGTTCCAAGTATACGGCATTGCAAAAAACCATGCGAGATCCGGCATCTGCAAAGGATATTCGGTTGTACAATGCTTTTTCCTGGTTGAGTGGATTACTGCAAACATTACGAAAACAAAATCGTGATGCAGAAAAGCAAGTTCTGACCAAACAAATGCATGTGGGCTTAATGGATAGTGCAATGATTTTATTGCGTGACGGTATAGCTTACGGCTTGCTTATTTTACTGATTTTACAAAACAAGATGGAGTTAGGGGAGTTTGTGTTTGTATTTGCCGCCATAGGCTCTTTGGGTGGTTGGATTTCCGGTATACTGACCGCTATTAGTGATTTGGCCAAGTCTGCCGTGGATATGGAGGATCTGCAAGCAGCGCTTCAATATCCCGATCGTATGAATATGGGGATGGGTATACCGTTACCGGCGATGGATTCACTACCTCCGGAAATTCGTTTCGAAAATGTCAGCTATACATATCCGAAAGCGGAAAAACCGGCGTTGCGTAATATTAATCTTACCATTCACCCGGGAGAACAGTTGGCCATTGTCGGTGCAAACGGTGCCGGGAAAACCACATTGGTAAAATTGTTGTGCGGACTTTATATTCCGACGGAAGGAAAGGTTTTTTATGCCGGCAAACCATTGTCGGAATACAACCGTGATGAGTTGTATACGCAGTTTTCTCCCGTATTTCAAGATATTCATTTGATTTCAACGGACATTAAGGGAAATGTCAGCCAACAACCACCGGATTTAACGGATGATGAAAAAGTGGCTCAAAGCCTCAAATTAGCGGGATTAAGTGACAAAGTGGATAGATTGCCGGAAAAAGAAAAAACACTTCTTGTCCGTGCAGTCAATGCAGATGCCATTGAACTATCCGGGGGTGAAAAACAAAAGCTGGCAATGGCACGAGCTCTATACAAGGATGCTCCGGTGATATTGCTAGATGAACCTACCGCAGCACTGGATCCTTTAGCAGAAAATGAGGTGTATCAAAAATATGCGGAACTGACAAAAGGAAAAACCGGTGTATACATATCCCATCGTTTGGCAAGCACTCGTTTTTGCGACCGAATCATTTTAATCGACGGTGCAACGGACAAGGATTCCATTGCAGAAATAGGTACACATGAAGAATTGATGAAGCTAGGGGGCATCTACGCACATATGTTTGAAACCCAAGCAAGTTATTACAAGGACGGGGAGGAACAAAAGGATGGAGAATAAAGAAAAAGCACCTCGATTGTTGGATCATGTAAAATGGACATACCAAGGCTTGCGCATCAAGATACGCAAGCCTTGGTATGTCCATTTTACATGAT
>CALCRE010000263.1 GCA_937894465.1 uncultured Clostridia bacterium | reverse complement strand
GCTCTATCAAGACTACGTAGACAAAAACAAGCTTACGATGCATATCCGGCATAAAACCGGTGATAAACTCATGGCGGATTGGGACGGAACCACCTTACCCTTGTATGACAAACTGACGGGGCCATGTTGCAAGGTCTATCTGTTTGTAGCAACACTTCCATTGAGCATGTACTGTTTTACCAAGGCATGTCTTACCATGAAGGAAGAGGACTTGATAAATGTCCAAATCAGCATGTATGAGTACTTTGAGGGAGGCACCAGGCTTTTAATCCCGGATAACCTTAAGGTTGATGTCATATTTGCTGTATGCCGACAGACATAGCGTACTGTACAGCCTCATCCAGCCAGACATAATCTGTTAAATGTCAGACAGATGCTCAATACATTAGAAACCAAATCTCTTTATACATTCACTATTTTTGCGTTAGGATCGGATATAATAAAAGGGATTTTCATGACCTCTAAGCATTGATTTATGGTTCATCTAGATGCCGACAAACAAGCTAATGGTATTATTCTCGCTCCCCTTCCTTTTCAATGTCTTCATAACCTATCCATTTGTATGTCCACCGATTCGGTAAACTTTGCATGCCTGTACAATACACCGATGTAAGACTTATCAATATTTCGCACTACAAATTGTTTGAAATGGAAAGTACAGCATTGTACAATGTACTAGAGCAATATTGGGACTGGAAGTTTTGGTGGTGCATCCGACTTTCAAAAAGAAAAATAGAAAAGTACCTATCCGCTTTTGTATTCTATGCACTATAAGGGTGTAATCATGATTGCAAACAATAAAAAAAGGAGGAAAAAATGAGCATGCCTGAAAATGATGTGGTTCGATTCATTGAACCGATCTATCGCTTTTGTTTAAAACGGGTCAACAGCCAATATGACGCCGAGGATCTTGCCGGCGAAATCATTGTTCACGTTCTAGACGGATTGAAAAAATATCATATCGATTCCCTCGATGCATGGGTTTGGCGTGTGGCACATAACCGGTATGCACGATGGTGTAGAGCAAAGAATGTGCGAATGGAGATGAGTTCGCATGGTTTGTTGTTTAATCCTGAAGACGATTACGATTTTGTAGATCACCTGGCGGTAAAAGATGAATTCGATGAGGTTTTTAGGTATTTGCACACTCTATCCTCCGGATACAAGAATATATTAGTAGACTACTATATCGGTGAAATGTCGATAAAGCACTTATCAGAAAAATATGTTGTATCTGAAAACACAATCAAATGGCGGCTGAATGTCAGCCGAACAAAAATTAAAGAGCGGATAGGAGAGAATAATATGGATAAGATTTATAAAAGAATCAATTGGAATACTGATGCATGTAACGGATCCATGGATTCAAATGCATATTTGAACAATCAAGTTGCCAGAGCCATCTGTAAAGCGGCATACGAAAAGCCCCTCACCGTCGAAGAGATCAGCCTAATGACAGGATTGCCCACGATGTACATCGAAGACGTGCTACCCCGTCTTATTTATGGCGACGCCATCGATCAGATCGGTAATAAGTATGCTACGAATTTCATAATACTTCGTTTGTCCGACAAGGAAAACATGGAAAAGATGTTTGCTCCCTTGCTCAAAGATATAGCGGAATATTTCGAGCAGTTGTTTGTTGAAATTTCAAAAAAGATTGAATTCATGGACTTTTATGGACATCAATTCGGTATGCCCCGCCTTGGCTATATCGTATTGCCTTATGCCATCAGAAAAAAAATAGGAAATATTAAATCGGAATTGGGTCTTACCGGCGGACCGTATCCTCCGCGAAAGGACGGCGGATATGGCTGGTTTATTGTTGAAGAGTCAAAAGATGAACAAGATCTTAGTGGCGAATACAGAAGTGGGTGCAATATAACCTACGAAGAAGGAAAGCGGAATTGCTTATACTATTATTGGATGGAGAAGTACTTTAGCAAGAAAATCAATCACAACATGCAACGGTTAATTGATAGGCAATTACCTCAAGAGTGTATAAACGGTGTTATCCCGGATGGTCTATTATCAGAAGATGATCGATTACGACTTTTACAAGCAAACCTGATTGTAAAATCAAAAGATGGTGATATGCTTCATTTCCCACATTTTACCCAAGATCAGTTTGCTGAGTTTTCTCAACTCATGAAGTTGAATGATGAAAAAACAGAAAAGCTTCTGGTGTCATTGGTACATAGTATTCACAAAAGCTTTATAGACTTTGTGCCCAAACGACTGGACAGTCAGATCAACCAATGGGTTTCGTCCTTTGTTCATTCGATTACATGTTATGTAGCAGAAGAATTGATTTCAAGAGGTGTACTTGAAGCACCAGGAGATGAAAAGCCACTGGTCAACGGTGTATTCTATGTGGAGGGAAAATATATTTCCTTATAAACCAAGAAGGCCGGGTTACTGTGTTTCCCGGCCTTTATTCTCTTAAATTCTCAACACGGCTCATAATTTACATACAGGACATTGTTAATCCTTAAGTTCCAAAATCAGGAATAAATTAGGTGACTACCAATTGACCTCGATTAAAACAAACACCGGATTTTTAAAGAAGCTTTCTCATCTCTTCTAAAATCGATTGATAATTAAGGTCATTGGCGTTGTTACACATTTCCAACGGTTCTTTATTCAAGTCATACAATTGCTCTTTGTTGGCACCGTGGTGATACATAACATACTTATGATCTGTTGTTACCACTGCATCTCCTATTTCACTTTCCACCTTGAGGAATTTTCTTTTCTCTATGCATTCTCCATTTAACAATGGTTTTAAGCTTTTTCCCTTCAGGTTTAGCGGAACGTCCAGTCCTGCATAATCACATATGGTAGGATAGATGTCCAATCCGTTAGAAACCAAATCACTGCACACACCCACTCTTTTTGCGTTAGGGTCGGATATAATAAAGGGGATTTTCATGACTTCTTCATAAAGAACTGATTTATGTTCCATCTTATGAGATGCATCCATATCTCCATGGTCACTGGTAAACAAGATAATAGTATTGTCCTCAATCCCCTTCTCTTTCAAAGCTTTCATAACAATACCGATTTGACTGTCCACCGATTCGGTAACCTTTGCATAAATATATCGGTGCATCCTCCATTCATTGTCGGTATAGGTAGTGCGAGCCATATATCTAAAATTCCTGGATTTTAAAAGTTCTTCTATGATCTCAGGTTCATCTTGTTGAGGCAAGTAGTTATCCGGTAAATGAGGGCAAATATCTGCATAAAAGATCTCTTCTCCCACTTGGTCTTTATGGAGTTTAATTTGTTCTATGCGATCAAATTCTTTCCCTCGAGGTAGAAAAGCTTTCTTTTCCTCTCCCATTTCATCGATAAAGTCATAAATGGCCATATAGCAAATATCATGAGGGTTCAAAAAGGATGTGACCATAAAAAATGGATGTTCTTCTTGGCTGTTATGAATATATTCACAACATACATCCACTGTTTGATCTCTGCCTTCTGTGGATATGACATCAAATCCTAAGTCGGATACTTTAATGCCACGCAAGCCTTCCTTCCCTGCATATACAACTTCATATCCTATCTCTTTAAGCCTTTTGGCAATTCCGTTATCCAATATATCAGCGGTAATCCGGATATTTTTATCATAATCACTTTTCAAGTTGACTTCACTTGGCATTTTGCCGGTTAAAATACTAAACCTTGAAGGTGAACAAACCGGATTAGAGCAGTATGCATTTTGAAATCGCAATCCGTTTTTTGCAATATGATCTATGTTCGGTGTATTTACATATTTGTTGCCTGCACAACTCATCATATCCTGACGTTGTTGATCGGTGATGATTAATATAATATTCGGTCGGTCCATTCTCTTCTCTCCTTGAAAGGGTTTTTTCAACCCACTGGTACAATATCCTTATTCACCCATATTTATGGGGTGATCGTTATTATATCACTCAAAAAGAACACTGTAAAGAAAACAATCAGCTGACCATCGCCCCAACCCAAGCTCCTCTAGGAACCAAGACATCAGCTCAATATAGCATTTAAAGGCTAATACATACTCGTAAATCAGGGTATATCAGCGATCCTGATACGATCCGTCATCTATCGTAGGTAATGCATAAAGTGTTAGAGGATCAATATCAATACACTTACCGACATCCCTATTACCTTCCAAATCCCATGCCAATGATTTATTCATGATTATACATGTGTTTATGAAAATATTCTCATCTATTAATGGCCTGAAAATCTCTTTCACCAATAATGGAGCAATATCATATAAAACAATCTTTCCATCTTCGAAATAAACTGTAACTGTGTAATTTTCATTTGAAACCACTTGAACTATTTCAGGAAACATAGATCGTCACCTCAACTCATACTAACGGGTTTATTCTATTCGATGGTTTTCCATCCTTCGATAATACCCGGTTTTGCATTAATACACCTTGATGAATTACAGACCATGCTAAAATCAATTTAAGTTGTCTTGATGGAAATGCACCATTTGTTATATAAGATTACCACAGAAAAATGTACTCATTTTTTTGTGGAGAAGTGGGTATATCCAGCCTTGCAAATATCAACAATAGCTTTATTAGATTATGATAGATATTTTACAACAGTTCTCAAGAAAGTTATACCATCGATCGAATGACCGTCCGAAAGACTTTAGCCCAAGACAGTATTTAAGGACAAAAACATACCCGGACTAGGGAAATAATCCGGGTATGTATTATCTGTAACAATGGTTATTCGTTGGGTAGAATATCACAAAACATAATAAGATTTGAGGTCACCTTTTCTCTATCCGTTAACTGTTTAAAAGTGCCGTTACCATAGAGAATATCCATAACCATAACCGCGACCGTATTATCGATAAACCCATCTGCATGCCAACTAATTACAAGATCTCGCATTTGGGGAGGATAATTCCGTGCAATCACATCAGCTGCTTCAAGGGCATAGTTGGCATATCTTTTCTCAACATCCTCATCAAGCGATGGAATCTTCGCAAAAAACTGGTCAGAACCACCTTTTGCCACCATAATGTTCACATTGTTGTCCTCTGTAATATATTTTCGATCCCTAAGTCGTTTAAATTTATCTGCATTAGCGTTGTTTTCTGCTATGGCACTGGTCATGAATTCATAAAGATATTCATAATCAGATGTCATATTGTTCTCGATAGGGCATATTCATTTGCAAGTAGTTTTGCTATTTCGAGTTTTTTCTTCAATGTGCTTTCTTCTTGTTCTTGTGAATATGTTTCCGGTTCAAATTTCACATAGGTTGTATATTTGTCTCCCGACTGCCTCACTAAAAAACCATTATCTTCGAGAAATTCGATTTTATCCTCAATATAAACAGGAGTAACACCCAAATCTTCCGCAATCTCCTCTTTATTTTTTGGGACATGATACACATTATAAACAATGTTGAGATTCAAGGTGTCTTTAAGATAAAATTCCGGTCCACCATTCGTTCCGGGATCTCCACTGTGTCCAAAATTTGTCGCTTTAATCGGCTTTAAGCCGAGTTTACCTATTTTTCTTTCCATAATAAGTCCTTTCTTCATTTCATTTCGTGCTTTGTACAAGTGCCATTTGACAGTTCCCTCGGGTATCTTTGTTTCATATGAAATGACCGGTACAGTTTTGTTTTCGTAATAGTAAGAATAAACAATATCACGACGTGCTTTGGTAAGAAATGCAATCTCACGACGTAAGCGCAGAATCTCATCTTCCGCTTCTTTTATGCTATAATCATCTTCAAACGGAATCTCCATTCCGTCTATGGAAACTCCTTGATGCTTTCTCTTCGACGAAACATACTTTGAGTATATGTGCTCACATATACGCCAAATGTATCCGTCCATGTTGTAAATTTCTTTTGCAGAAAGCAAAGAAGGATATAACCCGCTGATAATGTCCGAACAAAGGTCTTCAGCCTCATCATAGGAAAAAGACTTCTTGATAGCGAATCCATAAACTTTGGGTAAGTATTCAACGATGATTTCTTCTGCTTCTTGTTTGTTCATACTTAATTACTCCGATATATATATTGGAAAGAAAATGAAAACAGTTGGCGATTTCGAAAAAAATTTATTAGCATTTTTATGTGCTCTAAATTTGTTTTGTAAACAATTCCGGATTTAAGAGCACCCCGTTCTTTACAAGGGTTTCTTGCAGTTCTTGGATTTTTGGTTGTTCTTCATTTTCGGAAAGAATGGCAGCGGCAACTCCTGCAGCTTCGCCTGTTACGGCACATGTTGGTATAACTCTGGTTAAATCCCAACCGCTTTTGTCCGCACAACAACAACGACCTACTGCAAAAAGATTTGTGTTTTTAGAAGCCTTTATGGCTCTATACGGGATACTATAACGGGGACCGGAGCGTTTCCAATTACCAATCATGCCGATTGCATCAGAAAACCAACAACGTTCATGCTTATCTTCACTAAACTCAAAAGAACCTGCTAATCTACGGGTCATCCGAAATCCCGGAAATGTGGGTATAATGAGTGGATAGATTGACGGATTACCTTCTTCTTTCATTTTTTGTAGATGGTTCAAGATCATCTTTCTTCCGTCAATACAATGCTGACTAATATCTTCTATGGATATTCCCGAATACAATCGGCTGTCGGCAGGTATAGCCTTATATAGCGGATCAGAGAGCGTATTTAATTTTAAGTCATTACCATCATAAGAAAAGTACCAGCCGGTCCGTCGATTCGTTGAGTCGTTTACTGTCTCTTCTCCTGCCAACCAACATAAATCGGCATCCCCTGTAGCATCAATAAAAGACCGCCCATTTACCAATCGCTTTCCAAACTTGGTTTCCAACAGTACAGAACTGATTCTGTTGTCCTTACACATTACATCGGTAATACGAGAGTCGTAAAAGATATTTACACCTTCAGACAAAAGCAACTCTTCCGCTGCAATCATAAAAGAAGCAGCATTATACTGAACCCTGTATCGCTTTGTAGCACGTTCTTCTACAGAAGCATTCTCTTTCGTCCAAACATCTGGAATGTCACCCGGACCATACCGAAGTGAACATTTTAGAAGTTCCTCCGCAATCCCTCCGGACATCAATGTACCGGCACCATCGCAAAGAGGCAGATAGATGACAATTAATCCGAGTGTTGCAAGCCCTCCTAAGGCATATTCTTTTTCAAGCAAACATGTTCTTGCGCCTTTCCTTGCCGCCGCAAGAGCTGCTGCAACCCCTGCGACACCTCCACCACAAACAACAACATCATAATTCATCTTATTCATAACATTTCTCCCTGTAGATTTCATGATCTAGTAGATCAAGTGTTTACACATATAGAACCGTTGTGTGCCCTATTGTCGGGTCAGTATAAATCAGAAAAAACCTGAAGCTCGTGCTCAATGATTTATTGACCGGTTTCAATTTCTTGTTTCATAATGATCCATGCCCAAGTAATTCTTTAGCTCGTTAAAGCACTGTTGTATTGACCAACACATAAGTGCAGGCTTCCGAATTTTTTACGCGCTTTAGCGGATGTGATCATCGTAAGGTTTTTCATAATGCCTTGTTTTTTGAGAAGTTCCAGGAATGAACCGATAAAAGGGCCATTGGGTATCTACAGGAAAACCAACTTCTCGATTTTTCAGCGCTTCCCTCACTATGCTTTTGTTTTCTTCCACGATTTTTACCCCTTTTTTCGTATATTGTGCCTTAACATTTATTCTACTTCAATACCAAGCTTCTTTTAGCATCCAAAACATATTAGCAATTCATGGTTTCATATACTACAATTGTTGACTATCGTTTTTAATGCATATAAAAATCTTATCTCCTCTTTCCCATTTACTATAAAATTTTAACGGTTCTCTATCCTTATTCAGAGATTTTAAGATAATATAATTAATTCCGGCATATAAAACAAACTCAAAATCCATTTTCCAAGGCTGTCTGGCAATATCTACCCACATAAAATAACCTTCTTGAGGAGTTTTAGCTATTTCATATTTGTTTAGCACGTAATTGATCGGCTCTGATGATTCATTCCCTAAACCTACAGTTATAAGATATCCGGCAAATATACCATCTGCTACATATGAGTTATAATAGTCGACCCGGTTGCTCTTTAGTTGTAATTAAATCAGCCTCGCTTGAAGGATATTTTAGTTTCATATTTCCAAAGATATTCTTCTCAAAATGATAAAATCGAACCTCTTCTTTCCCATCTATTTCATAAGAACATAAGAACAAATGGTTAAAATGCATACCACAACTTTCTATAACCTTAAAACTTCCTTTATCAAATCGAATCTCCGCTTTAAATGTCTCTTCCTCTAATACTTCATTTAGATTGAGTTCTTTTCCTTTACGTTTTATGTAATACTCCGGCATAGGTAAAATAGCTTCACCGATAATAACCAATACAACCAATGATAATAATAAGAGTCTCATAATCTCTAAGCCGCAGACCCTGATAACCTTCATATCCTTAACTCTATGTAAAATCCCTAATACTATAATTAGTAAAAGTATCGATGTGTATATCACAAACAATTTTAATTACCCTCTATTTTTCTCCATTCTTCAACCATTTCATTTCTTAATCAAGTACTTATAAATCTACCATAGCGAATTACCAATATTATAACTTATTTACAGCTACAAAGCCAAGCAAACTTAGAAACTTAAAATAGATAATGTTATATTCTTTTTTGCACGCAATTCTTGTAAAGAAACAATGATTAACCGGCATACATCTTGATATTATGGTAATTTTTTATGTTTAACTATTGTATATTTCTCTAATTCGGCTATAATAGGATCATAATCTACTTTAGCCGAAAGGGGGCATAAAATGAAATATATTATACGAGCAATGGAAGAGACCTTTACTGAGCTTACCAAACAATTTCCTGCCATCTTAATAACAGGTCCTCGCCAGGTTGGTAAAACCACCATGTTAAAAAAGCTTATGAAAGACGAAAGCATTGGGCGTACTTATGTGACCCTGGATGATTTAACGGAGCGCCAAATGGCAAAGAATGATCCGGCGATGTTTTTTCAACTTCATAAGCCTCCGTTGTTTATTGATGAAGTACAATATGCACCGGAACTCTTTCCGTATATAAAAATGTGGGTTGATGATCACCATAATCCCGGGGATTTCTGGCTTACTGGTTCTCAACTTTTTAAGTTGATGGAAGGGGTGCAAGAATCATTAGCCGGGCGTGTTGCTTTGCTTCAAATGCTTCCACTTTCTCAACAAGAGATTTTGGGAAGTAAAACCATACCGTTTGAGATTGACTTGAATTCATTTATAGAGAAAGAGAAAATCATGACAAAGGCAGATACACCGGAAATATACAGGCGTATATTCAAGGGCGGAATGCCGGCACTGCTCAGCGGTCAATATACCGATCGTAGAATAGTGTATTCAAGCTATATCAGTACCTATCTTGACCGAGATGTAAAAGAGCTGTCGGGTGCAATAAACTCGCTTAAATTCTTGAATTTTATTACTGCAACTGCCGCGCTAGCCGGACAGATGGTGAATTATATAACGATCGCAGATCATAGCGACATTGACCAAACAACCGCCAAAAGCTGGCTTAGGATATTAGAAACACTTGGGATTATCTTTTATCTGCATCCTTACTCAAATAATATGCTAAAGCGCACTGTGAAGACGCCAAAGCTGTATTTTTACGATACAGGGCTCATATGTTATCTAACAAAATGGAGCGATGCCCAAACGCTTATGAACGGCGCTATGAGCGGTGCCTTGCTTGAGAATTTTGCGGTATCCGAAATTATGAAAAGTTATTATAATTCCGGCAGAGAACCATTTGTATATTATTATCGAGACAAGGACACCAAAGAAATCGACCTTATTATTGAAGATAACGGCAAGCTTTATCCTTTAGAAATCAAAAAAACTGCAACACCGGATATACGATTGACAAGAGTGTTCCGTGTGATTGACAAATCTCCACTGCAACGTGGTACGGGAGCTATTCTTTGCACCGCGGAAAAGCTAAGTGCTTTTGATAAGGATCATCTTATTGTACCCATTTGGATGATATAAAAAGGGCATTGTATAAAGAGCTATTATTCAAATTCGATGAATCCCATCTTCTCCAGCATTGTTTTTGTGATGGTATTGGACAATGGCAATCCGTGATCTTCTTGGAATTTGAAAATCGACCTTTTCATATTCTCACCATAAATGCCATCCGGCCTTCCGCATTTATATCCTAGCTGATTGAGCTTTTTTTGTACTGCAAATACATCGGCTCCCCTGGCTCCCGGGTTAATATTACGAAAACCTTTTCCAAACACACCGAAGCTACCATTGATAATTAGCACTTCGGTGCCAAAGGAAACCAGCCTATAAAGTTCCCTGACATTATCATTACGCATCCTGATGCACCCGTGACTTGAGTTTTGACCAATGGAGCCCGGTTTTAAAGTACCGTGCAGTCCATATCTTCCCCAAGGAACATTCAAGCCTAACCAGTATCCGCCAAAGCCTTCCCCCCAGTTTGCCTTGTTCACAACTTTCCATAACCCTATAGGAGAGGGCGTTTCCTTTTTACCACAAGCTACGCTATATTTTTTTACCACTTCCCCGTCAAGAAACAAATACAAAGTATGGATTTCACAATCCACCAAAATCATATAGTTTAAGCCCGGTTTCAGCTCTTTCGATACCGAAGCATGGATCATATGATAAAATGGTATTTGAAACACCAGCAATATACACAATAGAGTACAAAGAATCACAAATGTTCGTTTTTTAATTATATAAATCATATTAATTCATTCAACCATTAAGATAAAATTCTTTATAGTTTATGCTTGTACGAATTTATATATGTAAGGAAAATTTTATCCTTTTTCGATCAAAGCAGTTAAATCCAAACTGTATTCACTGGACAACCGGTCATAATTCGTATGATCCGTCACCTCGTTTATGGTAATAAATCGATCTGCATTTTTTGTCCCGATCACTCCATTCACTTTTTGCACTGCATAAATTTTGTGATAACCGTCTTTCAGCTCTATAACAAGTTGAAATATATTTTTTTCAGCGTCGATGACTGCTTCATAAAATTCGTCGTCAATGATGATCAAAACATTTTGTGCTTCTTTATTACATATACCTTCTATGATCACATTGTTTGAAAAAAGAACATCCTCCGGCTTTGGTGACACAAGAATGGGAGCATTAGGCTTAACATTCCTAAAGCACCCGGTGATTCGTTGAGCCAATTGTGCCTTAAACAAGCTAAAGGGTTCGACCGAATTCTCCGGTGCTTCTATATAGCAATCTCCTACAAGAGACGTCTCGGATGAGGTCTTAAAATGCTCTTCTTTTCCAGTCTCTATGGTGTTTGTTCGATAGATATTGCTGTATGACTTTATGTTCTTTTCCTTTATATCCATACTTTCCGAATCCAAATACCTGCCGAATACCCCTATAAGGAAGTTTTGATAATTCAAAGAAGGTTTTGAACCTAAAATGGTGGTGGAAAGGCAGTTCCATGCAACACAACCTGCGCCCGACCAGCCTTGACTTAATGTTGTACCGTAAAAGCCTCTGTTTGCATATGCTAAAAATCCTTTTGAAGCTTCAGGTATATGGTACAGATTATCATGCAAAACACCGGTGGTCCATGTTCCGTGAGTTTCACTGGCAGTATACGAGGTGTCCGCCACATTGTCCGCAAAAACAATGGGGCCGGTTCCTGCATAACTCGTCATATAGTCATGCCTTCCTTTATAGGAATAGCAACCGGTAAATAGGATTTGTTGTGCATGTTGGCTCGTTGAAAAGGAATATCTTCTGCTTCCGGCAACTTTAGATACAGGTTCTAAGGAAGAACAGTTTTGTACAGTGATTTGTTTTGCACCTGCTCCACAGCGGACGGCACTTAGCACATAATATTTGGCTGATATATTCCTGACAAAGCCATTTTTAGCATGGGCGATGGAAACTGCAACATTAGCATGATCTTCATCTTCCGGATCTCCGTTGAAAAAAGATTCAAACCTCATATTTTCCACACCAAAGTCTGTAGTTCTATAAGATTCGTCTAATTTGTAAATTTGGCATTGGGAATATTCTTTTATGAACGGTACGAATAAAGGGAAATCTAATACAAGGCAGTTGTCTTCTATAGCTGTGATGGTGCGTTCTGTTTGCATATCCACCGATCCCGGCCTCCATGAGTTGGGGTATTTGTATTGAAGATCATCCATTTTCATTCCTTTTAACCATGAAGCAGAGGATGGATGATAGAGGACGATAGTATCACCTATACTAAAATGCGAAACCTTCTCTTTTTCAATATGGATCCGGCTTGATCCTGAGCAAACATAATCGTCTAAAATATTTGCCTTTATCCCGATTGCCGGTTCATGAACACCCTTTACTTTCAATGTGGCATGTTGCTTGTTTGCAAAAGAGTACAAAATGGTGCCGGTTTGGCCTTGTCCGGAGCCGGATAACAAAACTCCGCTTCTAAGATTAATACCATTTTCGTTTATTCGATATCTTCCCGGCATAAGCTTAATCACCACCATATGGTCTTGATCATGCTCCTTTGCCACTCGATCAATGACCGACTGTATTCTGGCCGTGTCATCGCCTATAGGATCATCTATAGAAGATATGGTTTCTATAACTTTTAAACCTTTTGTTTCAGGAAGATCCACCTCTCCTGTATAAAAGCCTGCATAGGAAAAATCCGAAAGTCTATCCCCCTCATGGTTGTATGGATTGGTTACCAACCCGGCACCTTGAATACTTACCAGCTTTGATCCTATTGCACAGGTTTGTACCGGTGGTTTTAACATTGTTCCCTCATTTGCCTTTTCTACTGTCATAATGTATACCTCATATTCTTCTTTTTCAAGATACTCATATAAGTATAAAACAAGACCAACCAGATTACCAATAAAGCACCTTCCGATACAAATGGAGCTATAGGATGAATGCCATAAAGGAATGCTCCCGGGTAAGCTGCTGCACCGACAAATATATTACGAAGGGAAACAAATACGGACAAAACAAGTCCTTTATTCCGTGTTTTAAGACGGCTTACCAACACCCCTTGGACAAAAAACAACAGAGCTCGATTGACACCTCGGGCAAAGAAGCCAATATAAACAACAGTGGGATTTAAGGTGGAAATAATTGCAACCATACCGGCTAGAAATATAATTACACCAATCAATATGATTAATTGAGGTTTGTACTTAGTAGTGCTTTTACCAAATAGCCACGTAAGCAGCGAAGCACCGATGAAAAGACATGTAAATGCGGTACCGATCATTTGAACGGACATAAAGATATGTTCCGACAGGTAAACTGAAAGGTATGGTTCAGCAATATTCATACAAAACAAAAGAAGGGACAAGAACAGCATCTCACCTAACAACTTCTCTTCTCTTAGCTCTTTAAAGATATATTTAAACCCGTCTTGTTCCGTTTTGACCGGTATCTTTTCAGGCACTTGTTTGGTCATGAACAATAAACACATTGTGGACAATACATAGATGACAAAGACCGTTAAAAACAAACTTTTAATGTTATATGCAGCAAGTATGGATGCTCCTATGGAAGGAGCCAAAATGGATCCTGCAATCCCCCCTACATTCACCAAAGAGTAAGGAAGCATTTTGTCTTGTGGAGACTTGTAATCAAACACGTACAATGTTAGGGCGGGAATACATACGGAAGTTAAAGAGTACAACAACTGACCGATAAGCAGCCAATGCCAATGATCTGCAAACGCCCAGATCAAAGGAGCCGGCACTGTCACCGCCCATCCGAACAGCAACAATGTTTTCCGATCCATCCGATCGGCCAAATAGCCTCCTAACACTGCCAACAACCCCATAAAAAAGGGTATGGAAGCAAGGATGCTGATGGTAAGCTTGGTGCCACCGAGCTTTTCTATGTACAAGGGAAAATATCCGATGTACATGCTATAACCTAAAGGCCATAATGTATTGGACAGCACCAAAAAGGTCATATCCATATGAAACCGACTGGGTTTCCGAATCCTTATTCTCATCAAACCTCTACATTGAACTAATTCGTACCACATAACTTTTTGGTGCGTACATATCGTAGTACTATGATTGGTAGTATAGACCAATAAGGCTTTTTTCGTCAAGTTCGTACAGATCAAAATAATGACATCTAAAACTTATAAATGATCTTAAAACTTTACCCATCCATGATGCAGTGCTTTGGTTACGAGTTGAGAATGGACAGGTTATTCTAACCTTCATTTTTCCTAAAATCAATGCCGTCAATAGAGGTTTCATATATAAATTCTTTGAGTTGATCCATCTGGCCGGACTCATAGTACTCTATGAGTCGTTTGGTGAATTCCGGTTGATACTCAATCGGTACGCTGATGATGCCGCACCCGTCTGCAATCATGACCTGATTTCCTGCTAGCATAGAGGTTCTTTTATTGCCGTCTAGGAATAACTGTTTTCGCATCAGGTAAAGCATCAATATAATCGCTCTTTCCGTAGGTTCTTCAATAGAAAGAATTTTAGCGATTTCTTCTTTGACCTGCGCCTCAATAGGCATATCCGGCTTCCACGATGTGCCGCCGATGGACACAGGTACTTCTCGGATGAAACCTGCATTGATAATCAGATTATCTCCGCCAATAATCTTGTTTAAAAGGCAAATATATGAATAATTCACCGTAACGTCCAGATTGTCTAAAAGATAAAACCATGCGTGTTTCAAGTTGTTAACGGTAACAATTTCTTCTACTTTAATGCTAGGAGCCCGCAATCCGTTACAAATCGCTCCGATATCGGGATAGGTAACGTCCAAACCTTCAAGCCTTGCACTTTTCCATATATAGTCGACCATGTTGCGCTTGACTACGAATTTGTTTTCTTCTTTTGTCATCGAAAACTTCGGATGCATACTATCTTTCACCGACTTTCCTTATATTGACACCATATTATACCGCATAAATGTTTCCAACTCAATCTACCTTCAATGTCATGTTTTTATATCCCTATCGTTGCTTTGTTGATTGATGATTTTATGAATCAGTCATGTTGCTTTCCCCAAGCTTTACAGGTATAGTAACTGTATTGAGTTTAAATGAAAAAAAGATGTATCGAAAGAAAATATTTAAAATGTGTGAGAGCAATAAAGAAATATCATGACTTTCTAATGGAACAGCTACAGGACGAAGAGTTCAAAAGAGAATATGAGAATCTGAAACCGGAACTTGATGAAATTTGACTCTGATTATCCGGCATAGAATTCCACTCCCTCTTTATCGACATCTGCATAAAAGGGTACGAACTCCTTATACTTGTTGTACTGGCTAAATTCCTGTTCCATGATCGATATGAGCACGTTATGTTTCAAAGAATATTCAACCATTATATTAACAATAAGGTTGTGGTATTGTTTTATTTTTTCTCTGTCCTCATCTATTAAAAGTAATATGTCTATGTCGGAACCATCATCGGCTTCATCTCTCGCATATGAACCAAATAAAATTATCTTCTTTAACATAGACCCAAATATCTTAGATATGCTTTCCTTCACATCTTCAAGGACATTAATTATTTTTTCATCACTTATCTGTGTACCACTCTTCATTTTACCACTCCTCGCAATGATACTAAATCGATGCTTCTTTCAATATTACATCATGCTCAAAAGATTAATAAAACCTTTTATGTTTCCCTCCCTAATCCAACCTCGTTTCCAGTCACTTCCACTCTCGCATTAAATAAGATACTACAATAGTCGTGTTTCCTGCTGATATCATTATTATCTGCATTAATGATTTGATCGAAAATCTCTACTTCACATAGTCAAGCACGTTCTTGATTAGCTTTATAGCCTTTACGTAAGACTCAGAAGTAGCAAAGCAAGTCAGATTCTATCGACTTGTAATAAATATATTTTTATACGTATCACCCATATTCTAAAGTGTTTATTGTTCCGAAGGAATTTCAGTTGTGGTTTAGATGATCATTACCTACTTGCTCCAATCTAACCGGTCTCCCATCACATCACTTACCTTTTTGTGAGATCTGTAACTCATCAAGTTAACACAACAAATCTGTGCTTTTTCGTTATTATATAGAACCTTTCACATGTCTGCTCTATTTTAATACTGCAACATCTCAATTAATTACCTATAATAATTGAACATCCTCTATATAACGTGCAATACCTTATGATTATTATTTAAACTGCATATACCTGCAACGATAAAGTATCTGCATGATATCGTATTTACGTACATACTCGAGATAATCCGATGTCACCAAAAATGTCGGAATACCCATATTTCTCTCAATATTCTCGTAACAATCATCAAGCGTAGCCGGAATTGTTTTACCGCCAATAGATTCATACATTACAAGATGTTTTAGCATGTTTACAATAAAATTCATCTGCCCTCCATTTACATTCCCGATGATCTCACCGATATCGATAAGTTCTGCTCCTAGCCTGAGCGTCTGCTCTCCGGTCGATGATATTGAATTAATAACTTCTGCTTTTCGTAAACCCGTCCAATCTGCAACGCGGTGATGTATGTTCATACGGTCTACACGATCTTCGACTTTTTCATAATCATTGAATTCATGTACCTGATATTCACGTAATAGAAGTGCCCGGTTTGCAATATCAAGATATTGCGCCGATGCTCCCACTGCTATGATCATCGAAATGCCATACTGTATAAATAAACTGTACGCATTATCTATCAACGGAGCGGTTGTTGAGGTTCCGAAAATTTCTCGTATCCGTTTTTCCTTATACATAAAATTATTTGCGCAATAGTCCTCATCAAAAAGCATCAACTTGCAACCACTTTCAACTGCTTCGGAAATCGCAGCCGCTTGTGCGGTTGAACCACTGGCGCTGATTGTAGTAAAGTGTTTGGCGTTACAAATTGATTGCGGAATATTTTTCAGGTAAAACGATATGTCTGTGTTCTGTATGTATCTCCCGCTCTCAGCTCTTATTTTCAGTGCACAGATGCTCGTCAGTACATATTCACGTCCATCTCCGCTGATATGGTTATAGATTCCTTCATATATGGCCGAAAGTAATGTACTCTTTCCCTGATAGGCATCTCCTAGTATCACAGTGATACCCTCTTTGATTCCCATACCTGGTACACAGCCACCATCAGGAAGCATTATTTTTATCTCCATTGACGGAGGTGACTTGAATGCTTTTGCTCCCCTTGGATTTTTATAATCGGTCATTCCTTTTCGCGGAAGAACTGCACCATTTCCAATAAACGCAACGTAACCTCTTTCTGTCATATAACGCCTGATATAATTCTGATTACGATGCAACGCTACTGACGAAATCAACTCGTCTTCAGAAAAACTCTCAATAAAGCTTTCCATTAGCTCAGGAAGTCTTTTCATAAGCAAGATCTTCAATGATTTTGACGAGATCACATCTTTTCTACGCTTTTTCAATTGTTTTGATGCAACCTTAGCATTCATATTAAGCAGCTTCCCATCAAGGGCTGTCGCATTGATTGGAAGCTTTATTTCCAGCTTTATACGTATCGTTTCATCCACAATAAGCACTATTGTGTTTGGTAGTACACGCTGTCCGAAGTGATAGGTATAAAAATATCCCTTTTGCTTATTTGATTCACTTTGTTGCATCTCGTTATTCTTTATCCTTACATGGACATAGAACACTCTTAATATATGTGAGGATATGGCAATGATATCGCTCATCTTATATATATCATCGTAGAGCCTATGTTTCGGGATTTCTATTTCAACACTGCATTTTTTTACTGCACCGCCATATACATTTCGCAGATAATAAACAATGTCCCCGTCCGTATATCTTCCGGTGATACTACCGTATTTTTGTATTGGCTGATTGTCAAGACCGCTTATGATATTCTGTAATTGTTTCAATGGCATCTTCCGCTACTAAAAACATAGACAAATATACAGCGTAGTATGAAGTTTTTGCACCTTGACGATTTGTTTTTGGATATCTTGTCTAGCAGTAGCTCCTCCTTCTTTCACATTTTATAATGGATTCTATCCACATATTGTCACGTATGTACACACCTGTCAACTCATCATACCGTTATAATTAATTTTTCGTTATGATTTAGAATACTGTATGTAAAATGGAAAGATATACCTCACAATCTACACTCCATCAACTAATATAAGCATGTTTTGTTAAAAATACTTTTGTCAGCTTTTATCAGACATATTTACTTGCTTGCAGATTAAATAAATGAGCGTATTTCCCGTTTTGTTTCAATAGTTCAAAGTGAGAACCCTGCTCAACAATATGTCCATCATCAATTACAAGAATTTTATCTGCCAGAGTAGTATTAGAAAGCCGATGTGAAATTGTAACCGAACTTTTACCTTCGCTCAAGCGGTATAATTGTTTAAATATCCTATCCTCTGAAATCGGATCAAGCGAAGCTGATGGCTCGTCAAGTATCATATATTCGCTGTCCCTGAAATACGCACGCGCAAGACCTACAAGTTGCCATTGTCCGCCGGATAAGTCTTTACTGTTATCAGCATAATAACGTCCTAGTACGCTGTCAAAGCCTTGTTCCCAATCATTGATTATGTCCAACACACCACTAATACCGCAAACCTTTTTTAACTTATCTTCATTAAACCTTTCGTCGAAATCAGAAAGAGCAATAATCTCGCGTAACGGTAAACAATATGTAACATAGTCCTGAAATAATACTCCGAATATTTTACGAAGGGCATAAACATCATATTCTCTTAAATCCACTCCGTCAACTTTTATGATCCCTTCTTGTGGGTCATAAAAACGAAACATCAATTTTATTATTGTCGATTTTCCCGAACCGTTTAATCCTATAAGCCCGATTTTTTCATGCGGTTTAATTATAAACGAACAATCTTTTAAAACATATTTTTCGGAATTAAGATAATGGAATGAAACATTACAAAACACAATTTCCGGATTAGCGGAGGGTATCAACTTTCCGCTTTTTTCAATTTCAGGGTTTATATTTATAAATTCTTGCAATTCAATCAATCGAGTATTGTTTTCTAGCAATTCGTTTATAAAATGCATCAAATTGCTTGCCTGGCCACGCAAGCGCGAAACCATGCTAATATTATATTGTAAATCACCTATACCAATTTTTTTATTAATAACGTCAAAAATTGAAACTACAAGCACAAGAAGTTCACTTGAAACATTAATAATAAGAATAAATGTATTAATAATATTATGTTTTATCTCTTCGCGTTTGTTTATTCTATATAATTTCGACCAGACTTCTTTGTATTGTCTTATAAAATAATTCCCTATATAATTCAACTTAATTTCAAATTGAATATTATTATTAAGGAACGCACCATTATAGTACTCTTTTTTCCTGTTATCACAGATTTGTTCCTTTTCCATCTTTAAACGTCTTTCTGTACGTTTTTTGTTGTAGACCATGAACGGGATTAATAAAACTATTGTGGTAATGCCTATCCATAAGTTATACGAAGTAACAATGATAAATGTGACAATAATGTTTATAACTGCGGAAATAATATCAAATATAAGCCATGCCATCCGGTTCATTATATTGAAATTACTCCGAGTGTGACGTACTTTATCTCCCATTGAAGCAGAATCAAAAAAGGACAAATCCATTCTCGAACATTTTTCCATCATCACAGATTCAATATAAAATGTCAATTCGTCATTATATCTGCCGTTTATATATGCATCAAACCGTGCAAGTAAATCTATTAATAGTTTTAAGATCAGATATACTGCAAGGTAGATTAAAACAACATGTCTATTGTTTTCAACATCTATTAGCCCGTTTAAGATTTCTCTCCAAAGCCAAATGGTAGTGAGCGGAATAATTGTTGTGGACAATAAAACAAGGCATTTAAGCAAAAAGTATCTCTTGGAAGCATAAAAACAAGATTTTATACCGAACCTAACATTTTTCATCATCCCACCAAAAAATTCTCTTATATAACTCATACTTTTTTTGCCTCCTTCACTGTATATTTTTCCATTTGAAGTCTATACAATTTAGCGTAAAGTCCATTCAAAGCAATTAATTCTTCATGCGTTCCACTTTCAGAAATTTTGCCGCTGTCAAGAACAATAACTTTGTTTGACAGCCTAG
>CALCRE010000262.1 GCA_937894465.1 uncultured Clostridia bacterium | reverse complement strand
TAAAAAATCTCAAAACGCTAGATACTAGCGGGTTATGGGGTTTAACAATTAACTATTTACTTGTATATGTAAGAGGTGGATAATACACCTTAACCATAGATCTTTTATGAATTTCACTATTCCAATCACAATCACAGCCAATAATATGTATTATAGGGATTACCTTCATCGTAAAACTATCAAATATATGATATACTATTATCAATATTAAGAAAGGAGGTTAAACCTATGGAAAGTAATGTCCAGAAGATTATAGATCTTATTGATACACTGACTCCAGAAGATAAAAAGCTTATATATAAGAAATTGAATGATGAGATCAACAGTGAGTTGCTTGACTTCCTTGATAGTGTTAATGAGAGGGCTATAAAATACTCAATTTCACTAGAGGAAATCACAAAAGAAGTGGAGGAAGTTAGGAGCAATAACCATGGCAAATTATAAAGTTGTAATAGATACAAATATATTTGTTAGTGCTTTCCTTGGAAGTAAAAATGCCAAGCTGATAATGAGGGATATATTTACTGATCAATATTCACTAATCATGTCCCATGAGCAATTGCAGGAAATAAAGTTTGTTTTACAACGACCTAAGTTTGACAAGTATATTCTTCCTCATGAACTCTCCAAATTTATAAGCTTGTTAAGCTATAAAACCATTGTACCTTCTATTTATGAAAAGATAAATGACTGTCGAGATGAAAAGGACAATATGATTCTTGAGGCAGCAGTCTATGGAAATGCCGATTTTATAATTACGGGTGATAATGATTTGTTAACTTTGAATCCATATCGTTGGATAAGAATAGTAAGCCCTGCTACTTTTATCAAGCAGTTCTATGATATTGAATAGAAAAATACGAACATGCATTAACAAATCGAATCATCGGGAATTTTATTTATTCTTAAATTGTAGTTCTTTCATAAATTGCATTAGGTTATCTATAGTTAAAGTCAGATCAGTCTGAGATCTTAGATTTGCATGCTTGAAATCGACAGGAATAAAGGACTTTTCATTTTCATCGAAAAATGTTACACCACATGCTGCTGCAGCAGCTGCCGCATTTTTTGCAGTATCAAAATTTCGAAATGTTGTATTGGGACAAATATTATTTGGCGGTGATAACTTAAGCGGTGTTGAATGGGATTCACGTCGGTGGAACAGTAGAGAAGAAATAAAGAGAAATCTTGTTGAATTGTCATTGAAGACTTGCTTGCAATTATAAAAATGTTATTCCTATTATGAGTATAATCTACATTTAGAGTTATGGCATCTTTTTTTACTTCTTTATTATATTATTTAGAAAAATAGGTGCTGTTTGGTATATAATTTAAACAAATATAATTTTTATAAGGACGGTCAAACGAATAATGTTTTTTCACACAATGGATTTAACAGCTGATGAGTTGATAGAAAATGATGTTCAAAGGTTTTATGAAATATGCAATCAACCATTTGTATTGAGATGGATGGATGATTGGAAAATGGATTTGGAAAGTGCGAAAAAACTTATCAAATTTTTTATCACCGGTTATGATATTCGAAATCCGGAAAAACATCCATTTGTGATAGCCATTAGAATGAAGCAAAGCAATGATCTTATTGGTATATGCGGATTCGGCCCTAAGGAAGAGCTAGGCGGGAGTGCAGAAATATGTTACTTTATTGACGAAAGATATTCAAATAAAGGATACATGAAACAAATCATTCCAAAAGCAGTGAAGTATTATTTTGATATGACGCAAAAAGAATTTCTATGTGCACTTCTTGACGAGAATAATTTGTCATCAAAAAAACTACTTTTGAACAACGGATTTTCATTTTTCGAATTTATTTATGACAATAAAATGCTTAAATCCCATTATCGGCTGTATCGTAATAAATTTTCTGACCGATATCAGAAGTAAGAGTTTACTTATTATATAATCGATAGAAGGTGTAAAAAATGAATGAAACATTAAGAGTGATAGCTCAACGATATTCATGTCGTGATTTTAAAGACGAGATGCCCTCGGATGAAAAGCTTCGAGCCATAACCGAAGCTGCAATTCAGGCTCCTAGCGGAATGAATCGCCAAGCATGGCGTGTTATTCTCGTGAAAGACAAAGAGTTGATGCATGACTTAGAAACCGAAGGAATGTCCTTCCTTAAGAACATGGAAGACAAAACCATGTATAACAGAATCATGGATCGTGGAGGCAAGCTGTTCTATAACGCTCCGTGTATGATAGTGGTTCCTATAGATCCGACACAGTATGGCCCGGCGCTGATTGATTGTGGAATTCTTTGCGAAAACATTGTTTTAGCTGCTTCATCATTAGGTATAGCAAATATAATGTGCGGATTTACCGGATTGGCATTTGCCAGCGAACTTCGTTCAGAAGAATTCAGTAAGCGATTAAAGTTTCCTAAAGGTTATGCATTCGGTTGCTCTGTGTTGTTAGGATATGCTAATACAACAAGGTCACCTCACGAACCGGATCAAGACAAAATCATTGTTATTGAATAACGAACGTGGATGGCATTAAAAAGATGGCTCTTTAGTTAATACAAATGAGCCATCTTTTTTCTTTAATTAGTGATATTTTTCATGAAACGGATTAGGTTATCCATAGTTAAAGCCAGATCGTTTTGGGATCTTAGTTTTGCATGTTTAAAATCCACCGCTACACGGTTGATGCTAAAAACTGCTGATACACCCATATCATAAACCGGCTCAATTCCGTCTCCAATGTCTCCTACAATAGCAATAACCGGTACATTTTCTTTTTTTGCTCGTCTTGCAACACCGATTACGACTTTTCCGCGAATGCTCTGAGAATCAATTTTACCTTCGCCTGTAAATATATAGTCGGCATTTTTCACTAACTCATCGAAGTTTACTGTATCCAACACGGTTTCGATGCCCATTTGCAGTGTGGAACCAAAGAATACATGCATACCGTACCCCATACCACCGGCTGCGCCTGCACCCGGCATGTTTTCGCTTTTTATGCCAAGGTCTTTTTCTACTATTTCTGAAACGTGTCTTAACCCTTTGTCCAGTTCTTCTACCATAGCAGGGCTAGCGCCTTTTTGAGGGCCGAAAATGTGAGCTGCACCGTTGATTCCATACAAGGGATTATCTATATCACACATGGTGGTGATGGTTACATTTTTCAATAGTGGATTTATGGTGGTTGCATCAATCATATGGATACTCTTTAATGTACCTCCCACCGGAATAAAGGGCTTTTTATTTTTATCGTAAAATGTTACACCACATGCGGCTGCAGCTCCGGTACCACAGTCGTTAGTTGCACTTCCGCCAAGCCCCATGATAATATGTTCGGCTCCATTTTTTACCGCCTCCAGGATCAACTGACCAACGCCAAATGTGGTGGTTTTAGACGGATCCTTTTCATCACCTACCAAGGGGAGACCGGCACAAGCCGCCATTTCAATGACTGCGGTTTTCTCATCCTCTAACACACCATAAAAAGATTCCATTTGATCAAAATATGGACCTTTTACCTGTGCAAATCTTTTTGTTCCGCCGGTTGCTTGAATAAATGCATCAACGCTACCTTCACCGCCGTCAGCTACAGGAATTTTCAATATTTCGGCATTTGGATAATACTCTTTGATGACCTTTTCCATAATGTCGCACACCAAAGATGAACTCATGGTACCTTTGAAGGAGTCCGGTATTAAGATTACTTTATTGATCATGGTAACAACCTCCGTTTTAAACTATTCCATAGTGCTTTCATTTATTATATCTCTTTTTCCCTATGTTTAAAAATATTAGATTGTTTTTTAAATAAGAAAACGGGTGAAGTAAATCTTCACCCGTTCGGAATTTTTGTTTTACTTCATAAACAAATATGCAATGTATACGCCTACCATAGATGCAAGCCCCACAAATAGGGTACCTAATGTTTGTGTCTTGTATCCGTCTTGAGTCTTCATTGAACCAAAATTGGTAACAACCCAGAAGTAACTGTCATTTGCATGTGATACCGTCATAGCACCGGCACCGATGGCAATAACCGTTAAAGCGGCTAATATCGGTGTATCCAAGCCCATGGTAACCATCAAAGGTGCCATAATCCCTGCTGTTGTGGTAAGAGAAACGGTTGAAGAGCCTTGTGCCGATTTTAAGATGGCGGCCAATATGAAGGGGAAGAAAATACCGATGGTTGATAAAATGGTGGTATTTTCAGTGATATAGGGTACCATACTTGTGGATGCGATTACCTTACCCAACACTCCGCCTGCTGCTGTAACGAACAGAATAGGGCCGGTAACCTTCAATGTTTCGTTGGTAAGTTCATAAAATGATGAACCTTTTTTGGAATTAAACAAAACGATGATGGCTATAATTGCACCGACGGCTAACGCAATGATGGGTGTACCCATAAATGCAATAAGCGGAACGGATATTTTCGCCATGGAAAATGCTGAAGCAAGAGCCATTAATAAAATGGGAACCACAATAGGGGCAAAAGAGACCCAAGCGTTAGGCAATTTGCCATAAGAAGCCACCAATTCCTCATACGTTTTTACGACCTCGCCGTCATCTGCAGACTCGGCTTCATCATTTGCACGAACTTTTTTTCCAATGTACTTAGCAAAAAAGTATGCGGCCAGTAAAGCCGGAATGGACAATAATGCACCTAACCCGATCACTAGGAGCAGGTTGTCACCAATTCCTAATGTATTCGCTGCTGCAATAGGCCCCGGAGTGGGCGGTATGAAGCAGTGGGATATATACAAACCTAGAGATAAACACATGGTCATTGCCACCGATGAAGCTCCTGTTCTCTTAACAAGGGCTTTTCGGATGGGGTTGAGGATAACGAATCCACTGTCACAGAAAACCGGGATGGAAACAATCCAGCCCATGATGAGCATTGCTAGCTCCGGATGCTTTTTACCGACCAGACGAACGACACAGTCGGACATTTTCAAAGCCGCACAGGTTTTCTCTAATAATGTACCGATTAACGCACCAAAAATGATGACAATACCGATACTAGAAAAAGTGCCACTAAAACCGGCCCCTATGATACCCGGAATGTCTTTTAAGGGGATGCCGGCAATGATGGCAAAGATCAGGGAGATTCCCATGATCGACAGGAAGGCATGAATTCTAAACTTAGAAATCGCTAGAATCATGACGATTATTGCTATCACAAACGCAATAATTAGTGGTAAGCCAGACATAATTTACACCTCTCTTTATCATTATGTAAATCGTGAAACAAGGACTACATTTACATTATAATATACAAATATGAAAAATAGAAGAGTATTTCTTCATAAATAAAAAATTATTATTTGTAACTACTATGACCAGGTAATAACTTGTCTATTGTATTGTATCGTAGTATGATGTGAATGAATTAACAATGGCCCATCGTCTATGATAAGGAGAGGTTGTTCAAGATGAAGAAAACAGGTTTGAATCAAGGTTGGAAAGTAATCGGCGCAAATCCCCAGAGCTGTTCTTTAGAACGAGTTGTAAAGCCGGATCTTTTACAAAATTGGATGAATATCAATGTTCCCGGAGATGTCAATCATGCATTACAACTGAAAGGATTGATACCGGATCCTCATTATGACACACAAGCGTCTGAATGTTATTGGATCACATCCAAAGAATGGTGGTACCTATTAGAATTTGATGCAGATGAGTGCTTCGACATGAATACCGATTTATGCTTGACAAACGTAGACGGTCATACCGACATATGGCTGAATGACACCTATATCAGTGGAACAAAAAATGCATTTAGAATGTTTCGGTTTCCTATTACATCATACTTAAAAGAAAAGAATAATTTGTTGTATATAAGATTCAAATCCATCGATCAGTTGTTAGACGGACCTCGTTTGGATCCTTTAGAAGGATGGAGAAACAAGAGGGCTTTTTTAAGAAAACCCCAGTTTTCTTTCGGATGGGACTGGGCACTTCCGTTACCGTCTATCGGTTTATCCGGTGATGTTTGGTTGGAGTATGACCATGAATATCGTTTTGTTGATTTTTCAGTACAGCCTTTTATAAGTGGTAGAGTGGATTTTGCATTTGAAGTTACGGAAGAAGCGAAAAATATTGGGTATGAGATAGAGTGCAAGCTATGGGGACACGGATGTGAATTGGAAACGACTGTCTCCCGTAATGCATATAAAACATATACGAGCTTTGAGATCCCCGACCCAAAGCTATGGTATCCGAATGGTTTCGGAGAACAGCCCCTTTATCAATATCAAGTTAATCTTGTTATAAAGGGACAAGTAAAAGATACCCGTACAGGTAGAATAGGCCTGAGAGAATCAAACATTGTGGAAAAGCCCTTTACACCTGATGCAGGCCCCGGTATTTCTTTCGGGATTGAAATCAACGGAGAACAAATCTTTTGCAAAGGCGGCAATTGGATTCCTATGGAGATCTGGCCGGGAACTGTTAAGGTTGATGAATATAGAACTTATTTGACCATGGCGAAAGATGCTAATTTCAATATGCTAAGAGTGTGGGGTGGAGGGATCTACGAACATGAATATTTCTATGATCTGTGTGATGAATTGGGGATTATGGTTTGGCAGGATTTTATGTTTGCCAGCACCGGATACCCGGTAAAACTATTACAAGATGAAATTATTGCGGAAGCGAATTATCAAATCCGCAGATTGAGAAATCATTCCTCCATAGTTCTATGGTGCGGTTGCAACGAAGATGTCTATTCCTGGTCATACAAAGGAGATAAATCAACTTCTGTTCAAAACGACATCGAAGAAACGGTTCGAGTGGAAAATAAGTGGCAAGTGGACAGAGTCTACGGTGACCCCATTCTTTACACCATGATTTTAAGAGGCTTGACAAGCAAATTTGGTCTAGGCGTTCCCTATATTGAATCTAGCCCACAATCAAGAGATGATTACGGTAATATGCCAAACTCCGGTAATTGCCATATTTCATCTTGGAAGTATTCTCTCTTTGAATGTGAAGGTCAATACAGAAACTGGCGGAATCACTTTAATCAAGTGTGCTC
>CALCRE010000261.1 GCA_937894465.1 uncultured Clostridia bacterium | reverse complement strand
AGGAACATACCTTAAAATATTACCTCCGTCTTTGCTTTGAGAATTCTTTTGATTCACCGTGACGGTGTTATGTCCTAATGTGGATGTGGCCCATGACCTGTTTCGTGTATGGGTGTACCCTATATCCGGCAGCAATTCTACATTGTATGAGAACATGCTCAAACTCAGAGCATCATTATGGTTATGACCATACTTGGGCGTAAACATCATGTATGCATGGGTCTGATCCTGATTTAATGCATTGGTGTTACCGGTCAGCTTTGCAATCCCCGAAGCCGACATCAATGCATCCTTGTAGGTGTCACTTCCTACTGTTGCTCTTTGCGATGCATGGGTATCTTGCACCGGTAGAAACTTCCCGTTCGGGTATGACAATATATTGTGTAGATTATTTGAGGCTCTTAGAATCGGATAATAATCTAAGAATCTAAAGTTTTCCAGTCTTACTCCCGTTCCGGGATATACGTAACCTTCCGGATCACTGTATCTGGTTACCAAGGACAACACATTGTACAATCCCGAAGTCACTTGTCTATGATAAGACAAAGTAACCTCTTTCCAAAAGCCGTCATACAGATAATTGTTTTTGACGAAGGAATCGATACGCTCCAATGCATAATGGATGTAATCCGGCTGTTGGAGGGCTTTACCGATTCGAATCAAACCTCGCCATTGGGCATAATCCATATTGGAATCCTGGATTCCATAGGAGAATGACACATCCACCCCTTCTTTTATTATAAACATGATTTCCTCATGAAGATCTCTTCCGGTTTCAGCACTGAGCTTATCCAACGCATTGGTCTTGTTGATTTCGGCATAAGCCTCGGCAATGTTTGCAATCATGTCCAAATCGGCATAAAACCAGCGGGTCCACAAACCCCCGTAATATGTGTAGGGTGGTCCTGCTACCTTGGACATGGGATAATTCGTAAAGTAATAATCCAATGCAGGCGCGTGATTTTCATAATTTTCACAAACCTTTGCCAACACATGAGCCGCACCCACAGGGTCTGTCTTGGCAAGTTCCGGTAATGCATTATTAACATAGTCCTTCTGGTACGACCAAAGAGCAGGAGTGAAATAGAAAATGATGCCGTCTTCATTCTTGTAATAGGGATACTCGATGATGTTCCCATCTCCGTTGTCAAAGACATAGCTTTCCGTCTCCGGATAGTCCTTATTCGGGTACAAATCCCCTGTTTTAATGGATTTGATATGATGGGGATTCAGGATATCATATGTATACAAAGCATAGGGTCGAAGAGAAGTATCCTTCGGATCCGGTATATTCTTAAGTCCTGAATAAGGCGGAACGATTTCCAATAAAGTCTTTGCCCGATTTCCTAATTTCGAGATATCAACATCCTTTTTTTCAACTTCCTCTATCACCAAATCCTTGTTTGCAGCTTCCACAAAGGCTTTTTTCTCCACATACAAAACGGTGTCATTCTTATCTCCCAACAAGATACGGTAAATTCCTTCTTCGTTCACCGGAGGGTTATCAAATATTAATATATCTCTGTCATTTATTCTTGTTTGCTTTACAGCAGGATAAAAGATATTTCCTTGTGGTGATTGCCAGGACAACTTGTAATCGGATTTGCCTTCAATGGTGACTTGAAGCAAGTTTGCGCCGATACAATCTAATTGGATTTTCGGTTGAATCGGTTTCAAATCCGCAATATCTTCAACATATTTCACATCGATCATTCGCCCTTGGCGTCCTAAGAAAATGGTGAAGTTGACAGCATTGTTAGAATAATCGAGGAAGAAAGAATTTTCTATGGGAAAATAGGTGGTGACAGGATTGGCGCTCCAATCAATCCTCATGACATTCATCTGTATTTTATCCGGATCCATATTCAATTGCTCTAACGGAATCTTTACAAAAGCATCGAACCCGTTGTCTGTTTCATCAACTTGGGATGTGACGTTAGCAATGACCCCTTTGGTTGCATCCTTTATGTAAAGTGATACATTCCAAATTTGTTCATAGTTAATGGTGGCCGTCATGATTGATCCGTTACTGTCAGCTTCCCTTAACAATATGATATGCTGTTTGCTTTTTGAAACATCATGCTCCGGCAGTTTTTCATAAAACAGTTTCACATACAAGAACTTTTCATCCTTGATTACTTTAAAAGAATCTTCAACGCCTGTGTCTTCACCGTAATACAGTCTTCTTGATATATCGTAAGAAGGTACTTGATCAAACAATTCCAGTATTTGCTCTTCGGATTTTCCTGTGGTTTGTAAAACTCGCAAATCAGCCTGATAAAACGGCATTTCTTGTACATATTTCAGTTCGGTCTCTAGCTCTGATTCTTGTTCTTGTTCCGTCTCAGAAACCGTTGTTACAGCATTTTCATCATCCATATTATTGTCATTTCCTTTACTACAAGCGGTAAATAACGTAATAAATATCAGTATACATACTAACTTCACAATGTGCTTTTTCATTTCGTCAATTCCCTTTCATCGAGGTTACCTCTTTGTTTGCATTCTTTCACATGTGCTTTTTTATATTACCATAAATTGTAGCTGTTTTCATTCTTCATATTCAATGGTTACACAAGTTACAACAGGAGAGTTACCACCGTTCTTTGCACCTAATGCCAACTTGTATTGCACAAACTTTCCAACAAGAGCCTTATCAATAACCTCACCGGACTTATCAAACCAAGAACCTGGGCCTTCCTTCCCAATCCATTGAGCCAATTCTATATCTTCCTTTGTATGGGAACAACGAACTTGGCATCGAACCCATGTTAAAGGAGGTAATTCTGCTTCCCAACTAACAGAGCAAATTCTACCGAAAGATTCAAGCTCCTTAACTTTGGAGATATAGATCTCCTCTTCGCTTCGATCCATGATATTACCGGCATCCACTGCCATCAACCCATGCGGTCCGTTTGTAGGCAACCATACAATGTTTTCTTCTTTAAAGCCTTCTTTGGAGTTGTACCATATTTGTGAATACCCTTTATGGTCTCCATAGGTTTTATGATTGGATACCGCTAAATCAACCAATCCGTCGTTATTAAAGTCAAGTGCGATACATCCGCAGGATGAATGAGTAAAAAACCTCTTTCGGTGCTTTTCCGAATAGACACCATCCGGCTGTCCCCAATACAAATAAGCATCCAGATCCCGGTCACGCCCGGAATTATATGATGTGACGAAAATATCAAGGATTCCGTCTTGGTTAAAGTCAGCTACGGTGATGGAGTTACAAGCGTGTCCGGGTAATTGGGTGCATCTTCTTTTGTCAAAGCCATCGGGGCCTCCCCAAAAGATGCTCATGCAAGAATCTTTCTGCCACCTTTTTGATTTGAACATGTATCCGCCGATAATTAAATCAGGCCATCCGTCATTGTTCAAGTCAGCAACTTGTGCACAAACACTGTTCACCACCGGCAGGTATGTGATATTCTTTCTGGAAAAGCCATCAGGACCTCCCCAAAGTATCATGAAATTATCCCCAAGTATTTGAGACACACATAAATCCAAGTATCCGTCATTATTCAAGTCTGCTGCCAACATAAAGCGAACTTCACAAAATTCAGTATCAAGCCTAGCTTCATTATTAGATGGTGAGAATATCTGATCCGAAGGAGGTACCGGTTCATAAGAATCATCCAATTTAGGATCCAAAACAATCTTTTGAGGATTTTCAAGGTCAAAACCATTCTCCCCGCCTTTGAAGATTTTAATAACTGGATTATGGAAACCGCCAACTGCAATATCCAAATAGCCAGATTTTCTAAAATCACCCACTGCACATCCGTGAGCGCGATAGGTATTAAAAACAGTCTTCCTACCATCTTTGAATCCGTCAGGACCTCCGTGGAATAAATAACAACCAGGGTCTATTCCCTGTGCTACCGAGTTTTCTGCACAATTGCATAAGAAAAGATCATGAACACCCCGATCAAAGAAATCACAACAAATGGTATCCACTCCTGCCCATGTAGACAATACATCTTTTCTTTCAGGATCAAACCCCTTCGGTCCATTGTAATAGACATTAAAGTCCACATCTCCCCGAACCCTACCGCTTTCATGATTGATAAAAGCTATTTGTTTTTTGTTTTTGCTATGTACGATAAAAGCATCTACACAGTCGTGCACCTTGTATTCCGCAACCCTTTCAACAGATCGCGATTTTAATAACTTATATACCGGAGCATCAACTGTGTAGGAAACACCGTCTTTTCCCGAACAACAAATCAGTTCATTGATACCATCTTCATCTACATCCCCTACACAAACACTTCGGAGTGACTGTGCAGAAAACCGAACAAAATCATCCGGATCAATACCAAAGCCGTTGCCAAAACAACTATCCACACCTTTGAATATATAGCTGTCTTCAACTTTTTCTATATCATTGCAAACACAAAGAATTAAGTCATTACAACCAGTTCCGAAACAATCAGCAGATAGAGCATATACCGAACCGGGTATATCCAATGTAAAGGAAAGAGTAGCCACCTTGTCAGAAGCAGAAAAGAAACTTGCCTTTCCGTCCTTTACTGCATACAAATAGGTATGACCGGCTAAGTCAACAAAACAAGGACGCCATGTGTTGTTCCACAACAACCGAGCTTCAGTGGAACCTGCACCTAGCCGTACAGGGGTAGCTAAAAAATCAAGAACAGTACTACACTCATAACTTAAACCGTCGTCCGAGCCCCATAATATCATGACAGTTCCATCTGAGCATCTAACACATAAGTCGTCATAACCATCATCGTTAAAATCTGCGGCATCTAGAAATACTGCTAGCTTGCCGATATCAATGTCTTTGAAACGTGTTTCATAGTATCCTTGCTCACAGTTAAAGAACAGCCTGAGAAATCCGCTCGTTGCAAAGACCAAATCCTTCATACCACACCCGGAGAAGTCCCCTGACGTCACATCCGTTGAGTTTGGTGCAGGCAATTCGATTCTGTACTTCCCGGTGATACCGTCATCTGATCCATAATAGACGAAAGCGGGAACATCAGTATGAGTTCCATTGTTTTGATGAGCAAGAACCAATGAATCGTACCCATCAGTACATAGGTCGGCTACATATCCGGCATAAGCTCCTTGGGTAGGTAAAGACAACAAAGAAGAAGAATTTACGAGTGGATCTGATACTATTGTTACATCCGGCCTCTCCCCCATGTCTTGACTGTTTGCAAAGGCAACATCAACATATCCGTCCTTATTGAAGTCATACCGGAATATCCTCTGCAGCCTACCCTTTTTAGAAACATAAAGGTTTTGCCCTCCGTTCCCAAACGTACCATCAACAAAATCCTCGAACCCCTTCTCAACCCACTTCTTCTTCATGGCACTTCTCCCAATATAAAAGACCGCATTCTTAACAAACTAAGAATAATAATGGTATACTGTGTATTTTACCACATGTAACCAATAAATAATAGGAAAGAAGATGCACCTCATTCATAATGTATGAAGATGTACGAAACACCGTGTCCTATAGGAAATACAATCGCGCTAAAAAGCATGTCAGCGTGATCGCAACATTAAATCTCACCATCTCTGTTAAGTGTTTAAGGCAAGGGTTGTTCCCTATTAAAGAAGATCAAAATCATAACAAAAACATTCTATAGCTTTCTATTCCATAGGCTTAATTTTTCTTTCAATATACTCAATTTCATTTTGTGTTAGAATGTATTTTGCATAAAGTTGATTGTTTATTTCATTCACTGTTGCACTCCAATTAACGTTGGATCTGTTTGTAAAATCTTGCATAGGTACGAACTGATACACTCGATTCGGTGCAGATTGAGATATTTTTATTGCAGAAACAA
>CALCRE010000260.1 GCA_937894465.1 uncultured Clostridia bacterium | reverse complement strand
CTAGTCAACTAGGGCTTTTGCAAGCCCACTACCTTTAGGTGGTGGGTAGTTGACATCACATTACCTGCCTGTAAAAAATATTGATTTATCTTATTATATCATTGATTTTTGGCATGCACAAACAATAACGTCCACTTTCGACATAATCATACAAGAAAAGCCAAATAAGATTGCGAAGAGAATTTCCAATGTGTTACACTAAGGGAAGTACCGATTCGTTCGGTGTCAATACCAGTTGAAAGCGAGGGTTTTTGTTATGAAAATCGGATTTGCCGAATGTGAAATCACCCCTCCGGTCGGGGTCCATTTAGGCGGATATTTTTCAGTAAGACCGGCTACGGATGTTTTGGACAATCTTTATGCTCGCGGAGCGGTGATTGAAAGCAAAGGTAAGAAGATTGCTTTGGTCAGTTGCGATCTGATCGGAATAGGGCCGAATTATGTCGAGAAAATTAAAAACATCATTTTTGAGAATACTGGCATTGATAAAGATGCTATTTTGATCCATGCCACCCATACTCACACGGGCCCGAAGGCGGTTGACTTGGCAAACCCGGAAGACAAAGTGATCTCCGGAGATACGGATTTGGAATATCTTAATTACATGACTCGAAAAGTGGCTTCCACGGTGATTATGGCTTTAGAGCACATGAAAGAAGCTGTATACGGTACCGGGTTCGGTTATGAAGATCGTGTTGCATTTATAAGGCGATTCAAAATGAAGGACGGTTCCGTGATGACCAATCCGGGTGTGGGCAACCCTAATATTGTGGAACCCGTGGGAGAAATTGATCCTAGGATCGATTTGGTGGATTTCAAATATACCGACGGATCCGGAAATCTTTTGTTTGTCAGTTATAGCTTACACGCCGATATGGTAGGAGGCACAAAAATATCCGGGGATCATCCGGCTGCGGTCCGTCGAAAAGTTGAATTAGGTATTCCGGGATGTAAGGTCATGTACTTTACCGGAGCCCAAGGAGATATCAATCATATTGATGTGAAAGAAAAAGGGAACACACCGAAAGGTTATCCATACATGCTCAAAGTCGCCAATATTTTAGGCGGGGAAGTCATTAAAGAGTACGAAAACATTACCTATCACGATGAATGTGATTTAGATTCTGTGATCAAACGAGTAACCGTACCTTTAAGACACTTTAAAGATGAAGACTATGATTGGGCAATGGGGATCATCAAATCCTTTAAAGACGGCACATTCAAGCAAAACACCATGAATAAAACGGCGGACATTGCAAGAGCTTTGCGTATTCGCAATGCTTACAACGGAAAAGACACCATGGATCTTGATGTAACGGTTCTTAGAATCGGAAAAACCGGCATTGTCGGATTTCCGGGGGAACCTTTTATCGGATACAAGAAGAGAATTGTTGCGGAATCTCCATCAGATAACACATTGGTGCTTTGTCTGACAAACGGAAGTTCCGGATACTTACCGGTAGCCGAAGCTTACGCTGAAGGCGGATATGAAGCTTCCAATTCGCCCTTTACACCGGAGTTGGAAGGTCTTCTGGTGAATGCTGCTTTGGAAGGCCTTCAAGAATTATTTAAAAAATAATGTGCGAGGAAAATACAATGAATCCTGTTTAACAGGAAGCAAAGTACATACCGGGATTATGGGGGAATAAAAAAGACATTCCCCCTGTTTTAATCTCTGAAGATGTACAT
>CALCRE010000259.1 GCA_937894465.1 uncultured Clostridia bacterium | reverse complement strand
TTGAAGAGCAACCGGGCCAACCGGGGATTCCGGGTCCGGATGAGCTTGAATCGGAGCTGTTAGAGTTACCGGATTACCTGATGGATTTACAACCGGAAAAGTCATTTCCGGAAAAGAAAGCATTTGATATTGATAAATACCGGGAGGTCATGGAAAGGCAATTTGAGAATTTTAAACCTTTTGATAACAATCGGGAAGATTATGAATGGTGGAAAGTGGAAAACCCTGTGGCTTTGCATGAGCAATTATTAGGTTTCGGTGTAAAGATACGTAACTTTTTTAATGCTTCGGTCATGATGTCATTCTTCAAATACGGGATACTTTTGTCCGGGATCTATCAAGATCCGGATGGAAACTCATTATTGGTATTCGGTTTTCCCTCTGCTTTTCAATCGGAACACAAGCCCTTTGACGATTGCTCCGTATGGGTGAGGAACAGGAGCAATCAAGGGAACCCTGAAGGTTACTGGCTGATCTATTATGACCCGAACACCAAAGAGCTGCTGCTCTGGTGACCGGCTAAATTATTGTTTGCAGTATTTCAGGCGTATGCTATAATATACCTATCATATGATGTGGGGAGCAGATAGAAAGTGAACGCCATAAATAAAACCATTGTCCGGATCGCAGGTAAGGAATATAAAATAAAAAGCACTGAAAGCGATGAATATATTCAACGTGTTGCATTATATCTGGACAAAAAAATGGCCAAAATAATGGAGAGCAGTAATAAGCTGAGTACATCGATGGCTGCGGTTTTATCCGCACTCAATGTCGCAGATGATTATTTTAAACTCAGGGAAAAAACAGTGGCCATGGAAGAAGAATTGAAGGTAAGAAAAGAAAAGACTGTTTCCCTTGAAAATGATAAGAATAAATTACAGAGCGAACGGGATGCTTTGACAGAGGAATTGAACCGGCTGAAGTTGGAATTTGTCAAATGTGAGACAGAATTAAAAGAAGTTCGCAATAATATAAATAAAAATTATAGAAAATAATGGACATAAGCCGGATGTAAAAGGGAGGAATCATGGGGAACAGGGTGGAACTGTTGGCACCGGCCGGAAGCTTCGATTCCTTGAAGGCAGCTGTGAATGCAGGTGCGGATGCGGTTTATGCAGGTTCAAGGAATTTCAATGCACGAGCAGGTGCGGATAACTTCGATGAAAGAACACTTTCGGAAGCAATTGATTATTGTCACTCCGGAGGTGTTAAATTTTTTTTAGTACTGAATACTTTAATACACGACGAAGAAATGACGGATGCGTTAAAAACATTAGAGCATGCATACCGATCCGGTATTGACGCCGTCATTGTCCAGGACACCGGGTTGATGGGGTTGATTGCAAAGCACTTTGAAGACTTGGAGATTCATGCAAGCACCCAAGCGGTGGCTTATGACCTGAATGGTGTTTTGGGTCTTCAAAAAGCCGGAGCGTCACGGGTGATCTTAGCACGTGAATGCTCCATCAAACAAATTGAATTTATAGCCAAAAACAGTCCGATTGATATAGAAATTTTTGTGCACGGCGCTATGTGCGTCAGTTGTTCCGGCCAATGCCTCATGAGCAGCTTTATCGGGGGGAGAAGCGGGAACAGGGGAAGTTGTGCCCAACCTTGCAGGCTGGATTATACTTTGAGCTATGGTAGCGATGTTTTTCAAAAAAGCTCGGACAAGGGAGCTTTGCTGTCTTTGAAGGATTTGAGCTTGATTGACCGCTTGCCCGAAGTGGTTACATCCGGCGTGAAAAGCCTTAAGATTGAAGGAAGGATGCGAAGCCCTGAATATGTGGCTTGCACGGTGTCCATATATAGAAAGTACCTTGATCTAGCATGCAATAACCCGAAAGATTACCGGGTGGATGAAAATGACTATAATGACTTGCTCATGATTTTCAACCGGGGAAAGATGTGGTCCGGGTTTGCCTTTGATCATAATTACCGTAATATGTCGGCAGCTTTCGGCGAAGGTAAAGAAGGGGTGTATGTTGGTAAAGCAACGAAAGCTTATCAACAACCCGGACAAATAAAATTTGATAAAGATAGGACATTAATCAAAATAACACCTGAAATCAGCTTGAGAAACGGAGACGGAGTTTTCCTTTACCATGAAACGGATGGCCGTTCCGGTTTCAATGTATCCATGATTCAGGATCTAAAGGGTAAAAAGCAAGAATCTGCCCAGCCCGGGCAAACAGTTCTGATCGGTTATGCGAAGGAGATTAATGATCGTGTTTTTGATGTTTACAAAACGTATGACCAAGATTTGAACAACAGGATGAAAAAAATAGTTTCCGGGAAACCTTATCGAACTGTTAAGATCCCGTTGAAAGGGTTCTTAACCCTTAAAATAGGACAAAAGCCTGTTCTTGAGATACAAGATCAGATCGGGAATACAATTCGTAAAGATGGGACGACGATTGTTGAGCAAGCTGTCAAAGCACCGGTTTTAGAAAAAGATGTGTTGGACAGGCTTAATAAGACAGGGGGCACCCAATATGAATTCGAATCCCTACAATTGGACATGGATGATAATGCCTTTATTCCTTTAACGGCTGTAAATCACTTAAGACGAGATGCATTAGAAGAGTTGGATCAATTAAGAAACAAAAAACAAAAAGAATTTCGTCTGCAATTTGAACCTGATCTAAATGAGCAACCGGAAACCCGGAAAATAGCTCCTACATGGAACGGAACCTTTTATCATATCATTCCGGATATGGATTATACCAAATTGGGTTTGGATGAAATCACATTGCCATTTTTGGAGCCGGATGAAACAAAAATAGAAACAATCGGCCAAAGAATAAGGGAAGCAGGCATAAAATTCAATGCCTTTATCCCTGCCGTAACGGGGGAAGTGGCGTCAGCAGTTTTGGAAGATAAATTGAAAAAAGGTTTTGGCAGAGATTTGGACGGAATCTATGTGGGCAATATGGGTACGGTGGAGCTATTGAATCGATACGGTTATACAAACATCATGGGGGATATGGGTTTGAATGTCTTTAACCGTTACACTGCATCTTCATTCATTAAAAAAGGATTGATCCGAGTGACACCTTCCGTGGAACTGAACAACACCGAAATTGAACAACTGGCAATTCCTTTTCTAGATAAAATAGAGATGATTGTGTACGGACGAATTCCTTTGATGACTTTAGCGTATTGTCCCTCAGCCGGAATGGGGTTGTGTAGTAAATGTGAAAAGAAAACTTGCGGATTCCAAAACATGAATGTCAACCTCGTTGACAGAATGGATAAAAGTTATGATGTATTGTACAATGCATATGACTGCGGTGTGCAAATATTGAATACTGACCGGTTGAAAATTGTTCATGAACTTCCCATAAGTTCAAACCGCCTTTGCTTTTATGACGAGGACCAACAAGAAATACAAAGTATTGTACAAGGGATGAAAAGTCCGGAAGAATGGGATTTGGATATAAGAACCAATCCGGGACATTGGAATAGAGGAGTGTAAAAAAATATGAAAAATGAAGTGAATATTAAAATACAATTGTGTAGAGAAGGAGCGGTATTGCCTCAATATGCCAATCCTTATGATGCAGGAATGGACATCTATGCAGCGGAAGATTGCATGATTAAACCCGGTGAAACAGTGATGGTACCTACAGGAATAAAGCTGGCCATCCCTGAAGGATATGAAATACAAATCAGACCAAGAAGTGGCATATCATCTAAAACATTGCTTCGTATACCTAATGCACCGGCTACAATCGATTCAGGATTTCGAGGAGAGGTTATGGTACTACTCTACAACTGTGCAAGTAAAAATCCCGATCAAACATACACATTAAGCGACAAAGGAAACCCCCAAGGCAGTTACCTTATAAAAAAAGGAGAACGCATCGCCCAAATGGTCCCGGCAAAAGTTCCTCAAATTCAATGGGAACAAGTCGTTGATGTAAAAGACTACGGAACAGACCGTGGAGGTGGATTCGGTTCGTCAGGTGTATAAATTTTGTAAACAATCAAGTTAATCCTTGACATAGACTAATAATTCTGTTACGCTTTATTTGACGGACTAACAACGGTTATTAACATTTGCGTAGGCGGTACAATCATAGTCGCATATAAATATTGCTGGATTGTTTTTTGGTTTAATCGAGGTGTGAAACATCGTGTGGTATTTTTAGGTATGTTTACACGGATGGAACATGTTGAGACGTGCGTATTTATAACAAGGGTGAAAGAGTGAGCATTTGGAAAGTCCAGTAATACTGGGATTTTCGAGGTTAGATAGATAATATTTGATGCATGAAAATCGTGAAAATATTGCTTCGTGGAAACAAGTCCAAAGGCATGATTTTGAAAACGACAGAGCGATTTAGATGTCAGTGTTTGACGAGTGGTCAGTTTAGATAACATGGGTTAACCAGTGGTTGATTTAGATGTTTTTTGATTTTACCGGGGGTTGTGTAGTCAGGTTAGATGTTAGTGAGAAAACGGGCTACTTTGCAGCCATAAGGTGGAATTACGTTGGAATTAATTTGTAGGGGTATGAAATGCTAAACAGAGTTCTTAGAAGAATAAGACGAATACAAGTGAAGATACACTACCTTCGTTCTAAGTTGAGCCCATGCCGACCTCCGGTCGGCACAAACCAGGAATGAAAAAGTAAA
>CALCRE010000258.1 GCA_937894465.1 uncultured Clostridia bacterium | reverse complement strand
CAAGACGCCTTTTGGGGTTATGTGGACAAGTATCGGAAGCAGAAAGATTTTGAGAAGCTTCGTTTCTATATCGGTGTTAATGAAGAAATAGAAGAATATATCAAAACCATCGATAACTTGCTTGATATATTTAATAATGCAAATACCAATTCTGTAAATAATGGTTCCGTAGAAGAGATTGATATCCATACAGACGGAAAGGATGCGGAAAACGATACCGACACGGAAGTTCGCAAAACGCTAAGCGAATCCTTCGGACCCTTCCCATTAGTACAAAAAATAAATTTGGATTCTGTAAAAGACATAAAATTAGTTACTCCGAAAAAACAACCGGATCTTACTATTTGCGAGCCGGAAAGCCATTCATTATATGAAAGTTTTCTACATAAAAAGCCCTGCGGTTTTAAAATTGATGAAAAATTGATAAGAGCCGATACATGGCAGAAGATGCTGGTTAAAACTTGTGAATACTTGTTCTATAAAGATGAAAAATTATTCTTGAGCCTTGAACACAAAGAACACATGAACGGGTCATCAAAAAAGTATTTTTCATCCAATCCGGATGATATGACTAAAAGAGCAAAGATGATTGGTGGGAAAATGTATGTGGAATTAAACCAAGGTGCCAATCTGATCAGAAATCTCGTTAAAAGGTTATTAAAAGAGTACGGTATGAGTGTTGTGGATTACAGAGTATATTATTCTGATGTCAAACATTTAATAGAAGCTTAAAGATGATATTTCTGCACATTTTCCCAACATATAACCTTTCGTTATAATAAATGTGCTGTTTGAAAGGGGAGCTTTCCAAAGCTCCTCTTTGTAATGAAAACTTGCTTTTAAATCAGATTGGAGAATATTGATGATGAATGTATGTATAAAAAGTGAAATATTGGTTGTTATGGTAATGATACTTTTGTTTTTAGTCTCTTGTTCCGATTCCGGTAAACTTTCTGAATCAGAAGCGGAATCGTCCGCATCCACCCAGACGGAAAATCTGTTGATTGAAACAACAAACGAAGCTGTTAAGCCGGTTGAAGTACCTATATCATCTACATTCTATTCTAAAAAAACCATGGATACCATCCGATATAATGTTATCAACCTTATGGAGTTTAAAGCGGCAAAAAACACTGCTGTGAAAAATGCGGAATACTTTATGAATCTTTCTTATGACGAACTTTGGGAGATGGTTTTCGGACCGGAATTGGATCGATCTTGGATGGTGCACTCGAACGGTTATTGTCCAAAATGCAAAGAACCGGTCATCATGTATGATTGGATCATTGATCCTGTTAACCGGCCATGGAAGTTGGAATGTCCGAAATGCCATGATCTTTTTCCAAAGAATGATTTTGGCATTTATTACAAATCGGGGCTGGATCATGAAGGCAGATTCTCATATGACAGAGCGGATTCCTCCTTATTGTTCAATGCTGAAACCGGTGATAAAAATGATAAGTTCGGAGTGGATGACGGAAACGGATATGTTGAAGGCCAAATGACTTTCAGATTCGTTCAAACTTACCTTGTATACGGTCAGTGGATGAAAACTATATTAGCAGGGATCAATAGTCTGTCAACTGCCTATATTTACACACAAGATTCCGAGTACGCAGTAAGGACATTAATATTACTGGATCGACTTGCTGATTTTTGGCCGGAATTCGACTTTGCAGAGCAGGGGTGGTTATATGACGCACCTGCATATTGCACCGGTTACATATCCTATATCATCAACAGTGCATTCGAGTGTTATGATCTGGCATTAGCTTATGATAAGACAAAAGAAGTGTTGTACACTCAACCTGTCATTTGCGAATTCTTGTCATCCAAGGCGAAAATCACAGAAATCGACAATCAAAAGGAAACACCGGATGATGTAAAAAGAAATATCGATGAACGCATTCTAAAAGATTTGATTCAGCATCCGGAAAAACTTGACTCAAATCCACCTTATACCGATTTGGCGCTATTTGCAGCTCGCGCTGTTTTGGATTGGGAAGGGGAAAGGGAGAGTCTTGAAAAGGATATTGAGTCCATTATTGAAAAAAATACGCAGTATGACGGATTGAACGGTGAGAGCGGCCTCCATGGTTATGCCACCATGAGCAAAGGTGCCATTGCAAATATTTGCAATCTGTTTACATTAGCAGATTCTGATTTTATTAATAAAATGTTTGACAGATGTCCGAAACTATATGATGCATATCGCTTTCATATCGATTTGCATTGTGTGGGCAGATATTATCCGATCATAGGAGATGTAGGCTATTTCGGAGAAAACTATCCAAGCTATCCGGCTTCTGCAGGCAAAGAAGAGATTTTAATGCTATATAAACTGTATGAATTAACCGGTGACGGAGATATGTTGAGAACGATATGCAAATTAAACGGTGGATCGCCCACCGGTGCGTTTCAACTTTTCCCGGCTTTAGAAGATGTAAAAGAAAAAAATACCCTTTTAAAAGAAGTGGTCTCGAAGGATATGACCATTGATTTGGAAAGCATCAGAAAAGACGAGTGGCAAATTGCCGTATTACGGACAGGGGAAGCCGGCTTTAAAACCGAGGTTTGGTTAAATTTTGGTAGAAACAAGATATCTCATGACCATGGGGACGGCATGAATATCGGGATCTATTATCAAGATGCTGACATGATGCCGGATAACGGTTACCCTAATGTGGCATATGGAGGTGGATGGTACTCAGATGAGGTTCTATGGACTGTAGGAACATTATCCCACAATGTTGTTTCCTTCAACCGCCAAGACCAAGGAAGAGCGAATGGAAAAATTACATTGTGGTCGATTGATGACTTATTTAAAGTTGTACGTGCCAATATGCCTAATGTTTATGCGAATGTAAAGAAATATGAAAGAACTATTGCTTTGGTGGATATAAACAAAGCAAGTACTTATGTAGTCGATGTTTTCCGTGTCGGAGGAGCTGCCGGAACTTATGAGAAATATAATCGAAGTAATATTTCGTCTATGAAAACCACCGGTCTTGAATTAAACTCTGTTGAGAGGGAATACCAGGATGCCGTATATATGAGCAACTTCCAAGAAGGTAAACAAATCGCAGAAACTTGGACTGCTGATTGGTCTATTTTAAACTATTTCAATTCATTTACTAACGGATACAACATGCATTTAAAGATGCTTGATTTTACAAGGGGGGACAATGTTTTTCTTTGTGATTCATGGCTTCCTCCCTCAATGGGAATGAAATCCAACGGCCATGAAGGATTTCAGCTACCTACAACGATAATTGAAAAGCAAGTCGCAGAGCATGAAATAGCCACCTATGTCAGCATCATGGAACCTTATTCGAGAGAATCCAAAATAACAGGGGCAAAGCGATTGCCATGTATGTCCGGGTTAAACCAAATTGATGTGGACAGGCATATAGCATTGGAAATTCAGTCGGTTGAGAACTTTACAGATGTGGTCATATTGCTTGATCCTGACATAGAAAAAGAATTTTCTGATGTATCGGTGGAAACCAAAATGGGAAACATTCGAACGGACGCTCAATCTTGCTTGCTTCGTTTTGATCCTTCAGGAAAACCGGTTTATATCAGTGCATCCGCAGGCAGTTATCTAATGATTAATGAAACAGAATACGAAGTTATGGAATGAATTCAAGTACATTACCAATGGAAACTAAATTTAATATAATGTGCATAATGTGAATAACTTGGGTTAAAATGGTGGATAACTTCAACTCCCTTTTTGTTATGTCACTCTTTTTTTGTGTTAAAAAAATATAAAAAATTTTTATTTTCTATTGACTTTGCCGTTACGTCAAGGTTTATGATGAATCAGGAGGTGAAAACAAATGGAGTATACCGTAAATCAATTGGCTCAAATGTCGGGTGTCAGCTCACGGACATTACGTTATTATCATGAAATAGGGTTGCTGAATCCCAAAAGAATCAGTTCATCCGGATACCGCATTTATGGCGCCAAAGAGGTGGATCGGCTGCAGCATATCTTGCTTTACAGAGAAATGGGAATTGGTTTGGATCACATCGGTTCACTTTTGGATGCACCTTCATTTGACCGGTTAAAGGTATTAAAAGAACATAAGAATCAGCTGATTGAAAAAAGGCTGAATTTGGAATTGCTGATTGAGAATGTCGAGAAAACAATTGCATCAGCGGAAGGGAAAATCATCATGAGTGACAATGAAAAGTTTGAAGGATTTAAAAAGCAAATGTTGGACCGTAATGAGAAATCATATGGCAGTGAAATCAGAGAAAAATATGGGGAGGAAGTTGTGGATCAGTCTAATCTTAAATTTTTGAAAATGACACAAGCAGACTACCAAAAAGTTCAAACCATCGAAAAAGAAATGTTTGAAGAATTAAAAGAGGGTATAAAATCAAAAGACCCGAAAGGAGAACATGCTCAAAAAGCAGCGTTACTACACAAGCAATGGCTGAGCTTTTATTGGGATACCTACAACGAGGAAGCACATGCCGGATTAGCGCAAATGTACGTGGATGATGAAAGATTCAAAGCCTATTACGATAAGGCTCAACCTGGTACTGCCGAGTTTTTACGAGATGCCGTTTTGATTTTTACCGGAGTTGATGGCAGTAAATAACAGCTATCAAAGCAATGTTTTATTACCATAATAGTATAATAACATCTTCATGGAGTAACTATTTATGGAAAAAAAGAATGTATCAACATTCAAAATTGCAGCAACATATATTGGAACCATTGTTGGTGCGGGATTTGCCACCGGACAGGAAATATTGCAATTCTTTGCGCGCTTTGGTAAACCGGGGCTTATAGGGTTAGCGCTAGCCACTGTTTTTTTCGTTTATTTCGGTTATGTAATCATGTATCTAGGCAAGCAAGGTAATGCAGAATCTCACTTGGAGGTGATTCGATACTCCGAGAAAAGGCTTATTACCGGTTTGACGGATGTTTTAATTACATTTTTCTTGTTCGGTGCATTTGCTGCTATGATCGCGGGGACAGGAGCTTTGTTTCAACAACAATTTCATGTGGATGAAATTGCAGGAAACATTATCATGGCCGTATTGACCGCATTGACTGTATTGATTGGATTTGATGCCGTAATCAACTCCATCAGCTTTGTGGTACCATTTCTTTTGCTGTCGGTGATTGGTATCAGTATATTTTCTATCATCAGCACACCACCTGATTTCTCTGAAATTGTTGTGTCCGCAAATCAAGGAGGATTGGTGAACCGGTGGCTACCGGCTGCGCTTCTTTATGTATCCTACAACACTGTCATATCTATCTCCGTATTAGGACCTTTGGGTGTTAAAGCGCAAAACCGTAAAATGATCATCATGGGCTCTATCTTGGGAGGACTCGGATTAGGAGTGGGATCCCTATTCATTTTTCTTGCATTATCGGCTAATTTGCTTGATGTTGCAGGTCTCGAGGTACCCATGACCTTTATTGCCGGTAAGATTCAACCTAGTGTGCAAATTATATATTCCGTTATTTTGATAGCTGAAATCTATACAACTGCAGTGGGTTCTTTATATGGATTTGTTGCACGTGTAAATAAAAACGACAAGAAAAAGGTGAAAACCAAGGTCATAACAATTCTTGTTACAATCGGTGCTTTCCTGGCAGGTCAATTGGGCTTTTCTAATCTGGTCAAATATCTGTATCCTTTGGTTGGTTACGGTGGACTGTTAATGTTGATCAGCTTGGTAATCGCCATGAGAAAGGTTGAAAAACCCAAACCAAATCGGTAAGCCCCTTTTCCAAAATTGTGGTTATGCATATTTACTAATAGGTGAGTAATGGTATAATGGTAAATATAATTTGACTTACGACACATTGAATATCTGTTAGTCGGTGACGAAAAGAGGATGTATTATCGTGAAAAAGATCATTATGCTGATTAAAGAAAAACAGTTGTTTTGTTTTTTCTTGTTAACCTATTTGCTTTCTTGGATCGTATGGTTCATGACGCCGGTTTTATCGAATGACATTCAAATCCAAAACTTATTTATTTATATCGGCTTTTACGGTCCGGCAGTCTCCGCCGTCATTATCGCAGGCACACTAGGTTTAAATAATCAACCGGCACCGACACTCCGGTACTGGATCACATATGCCGCATCCTTCTTAGTTGTCTTTGCCGTCAACTACCTTTCCATGGATGTTTTTCAGATCCCTAAAAATTCAAATTCCATCATGTTGATGGCTGCCATTGCGCTTTTAGCCGCATTGGTTTTGTCCGGTCCCGTATCAAAAAACCGTGGAATCCGACGATTGTTGCGGTACATAAAAAGGGCAAAAGTGCATTGGAAATGGCATATTATTGCACTTTTGGGTGTTCCATTGCTTACATTACTCAGCCTTTTCATCGATTTAATATTAGGAGGGCAACTTGACGGTAAGTTTTTCAACGAACCTTTATATATTGAAATCTATAACCGCATCATCATCTATCTGGCAATTTTCATTTATGGAAACGCAGCATTAGGTCAGGAACCGGGTTGGAGAGGGTTTGCTCTTCACAGGCTTTTGACAAAATTCAATCCTTTGTTAGCCAGTGTTATTGTCGGTGCCATATGGACTTTATGGCATGCCCCCTTATACCTGATCGGGTTTTATGAGGGAGGAGTCGCAGCATTGCTTGTACGATTCCTATGGAACATTCCTTTGGCAATTCCTTTTACCTGGATCTATATGAAAACACAAGGAAGCCTGTTGCACGTTGCCCTGTTTAACACAGCTGTCAATACATTGGGGCTTTTTGTACCCATCACGATGCGTTCAGCAACCATATTCATTATTTTATCGGTGATATGCATGATTGCCATTACTGTGGAAAATCGATTATGGACGAAACGGGAGACTTTAACGCCTTTTCGTTCAAAAAAAGTATTCTAATTAATTTTCCGGGCTATTGAATCATATCGATTCCTTTTCGGAGTAATTCTTCATCGATGGCACCTATTGCACCGGTGATCACATAACCGTCTTTGTCTAAAAAAAGCGTGGTAGGATAAGAATATACCTCTAAACTTAATGAGGCAACCAAGTCAATATCGTAATAAACGGGGAATATATATTGGTTTTTTGTAATGAAATTCAATGCTTTTTCTTTGGTTTCACGAACGCCGTCTGTGACATTGATCATAAGAAATTGGACATCTTCTCCCAACACCTTGTAAACATCATGAAACTCAGGCATTTCACCGACACATGGGGGACACCAGGAAGCCCAGAAGTTGATCACTATGGGTTTGCCAAAAAAATCAGAGATCGAATAGCTATCACCGTCATAATCCGTTATTGTAAAATCCGGTATCATAACCTTGCTTTCATCTACTTCATCTTCTTTTGTTTCCGAAATGACTTCACCGATCGTCTCATTATTAGGATCTGAATTGGTTGTAGTCACTTTGCTTTCATTCGGAAATCGATTCGATTCAACCTTTTCGCTCAATGCACCATATGCAAAATATGCAATTAGAATCGTCAAGACAATGGCCAACAGATAAATCAATACTTTTTTCTTGTTCATATGCTCCTCCTAAAATGATTGCAAGGATAAAAATGACCCTAATAAACCGGTGACCATCAATATGCCGATGATGATAAGAAATACACCGCTTATTTTGTTGATGATATCGTAATTCTTCTTAATAAAATCAAATGCGGATTTCAGATTGGCCACCAATACAGCGGATAGCACAAAGGGAATGCCAAGACCTAATGAATATACCAAGAGCATCGTAATTCCTTTTACGGTGCTGCCGCTTTGTGCAGCCAGCATTAATGCAGACCCGAGAAAAGCCCCGACACAAGGGGTCCAGCTAATGGAGAACACCATTCCGAATAAAACGGAATGGAGAAATCCCAAGTCTTTTGTTTTTGTTTCTCCGGATCTGGTTTTATTTAAGAAGCCGATTCTGATTACACCTAAAAAATTCAGCCCGAACAAAATGACGATGCCTCCTGTTGTAATATTAAAAAGGGTGGCGTGTTCTTTTAAAAATCGTCCGATGGTTCCTGCAAATGCACCTAACAAGATGAAAACAATTGTAAATCCAAGTACAAAACCCAAAGCATTTGTCAGAGTCTTGTTCTTCCGATCTTCTGCGGCTGCAAAATAGGAAATGTACACGGGTAACATCGGTAATAAGCAAGGAGATATGAATGTGATGATGCCTTCTAGAAATACTACAATATATTCCACGGTTACCTGATCCTTATCTTAAAATTTTTTTTATTATAGCATGACATCCAAAGTGTGATAAGTGATTTTGTTACATAATACTCATGTTAACAGTTCGTTCATACATAAAAAATGCCTGACATTATACGTCAGGCGGGATAAAAATTTTTGTATTACTTAACGATATCCGTTCTCTTTGTCGGTTGCTTCGTCGCGAATTTCTTGTTTCATTCCATCAAGAGCATTCCTGCGACGTTCGTTTTTATCCAACAGCTCCTTTTTTGTTTTTTCATCATCTGTCTTCTGAATCATTTCTTCGGCTAACTCCATATTTTGTATGGTTTTTCCGATGTTGTATTGAATCTTTTTCACATTATCTCTTCGATCGTCCGGTTTTGGTTTTTTTGTCATTGAAATTTACTCCTTTATGATATTCTTGTTCTTATTTTGCACGAATTCAAACAAAAAATGAGATGAAGAAAAGAGCAGAAAAAGAAAATTAAGATGATATGCATTGATTGGCAGTAGGTAATTTGTTACAATAATTTTGAATAAAAAAAGGAATGAAATTTATGAGATTTTTAGGAAATATCATTTGGTTGCTATTCGGCGGCATAATAGGATGCGTTTTATGGTTTGTGGCAGGGCTTCTATTGCTCTGCAATGCTTTAAAATATCGGGATTTGTGTTGTGGCCTTTCGGAAGAAATATAATACCGGGTAATTTCGGCGTAATGGGGCTTTTGGGAAATATCATATGGATTTTAGTTTTTGGTTTTGAGCTTTGTATCATCCATTTGATTATGGGACTTGTGCTTTGTTTAACCATCATCGGTATTCCATTCGGCAGGCAACATTTTAAATTGGCAAAGCTTTCTTTGGTACCCTTCGGAGCAAAAATATATTATGAATGAGAAAACCTCAGGTATTCCCGAGGTTTTCTTGTACTTTTTCTTAAAATTTGTATTCAGTTTAATTGGTCTACAGTTCCTTTTCCATTGAAACGTGGGGGATGCCTTCCTCGTAAAACAATGAATCGGATGTTATAATATATCCGAGCTTTTCGTAAAAAGGTATTGCATGAGTCTGAGCGTGTAGTATGAGCTTTTTTGCTCCTTTTTCCAGTGCAATTTTCTCAAGCTCGTCGACCACCATTTTACCAACGCCCATTTTACGAGCTTCTTTCAACACACATATCCGTTCACATTTCATAACGTCTTCTACCGGTCTAATTCTCCCGGTTGCAATGGGGTTTTCCTTCCAACGCACAAGTACGTGAACCGACTCATCCTCAAATTGATCAAATTCATTTTCAGCCGGTACATTTTGCTCTAGTACAAATACCGTCTTCCGAACTTTTTGAGCATCTTTGAAGTCTTCTTCATTGTTAATACGTGTTACTTTTATTTCGTTGTCTCGTATCATATTTACCTTTCTAGTTCCAATACTTTTTCCTTTGAATGGTATTAATGAACTCATATACATCAAATACGTTTTGTATCACCGATTCATTTTTACGGTAATAATTAAAATATTCCGTTTGTTTTGCTTTTGCTTCTTCAACGGATGAAGATGCGGCAAATTCAAGGAATTTAGCATAAAGTATAGCACCTTGGGCGTGGATGTTCAAGTAGAAGAATGATTGAGCCACCGGTTGGGAAGGGTACTGCATTCCTTTTTGAATGGTTTCTTCAAATGACCTGATATATACCGGTATTTTTTTAAATTTCGCCAATGCATCCGGATCGGTAAAGCTCTTTTCTCCTCTGATATAATGGGGGTCAAACAAGTTGGACAATGTCTTCATGTACTGCAACACGTCAGAACCGTATTCCCTGAAAGAGGCATTGAAATATTCCGTTGCGATATCATCAAATGAGATGTTTGTGTTCCATAATGTTTTTGCCATGACATACATCGGAAGTCCTGTGGGGAAGAAAGCCCTTTGCACTTGGCAGCTGTTAAAACCGTTCAATCCGATTTTTGACAGGTTTTTAATGTCCTCGTACAATATTTTGGCATTGAAGTAATATCCGGGGTCGCTGTAATGATCCCACATCATGTGATAATCAAAATCGAAGCTGTCTCCTATAAAAATCTCCTGCCAAGCCTTTAAAAAGGCTAGGTTCTCTTCAACGCGTTTGGGCATTGTCAGCCGATTGCGTTTGTATTCCGGCAAAGGAGGGAGATGTTTTTCCGCTGCAAAAGAGGCGGTGTAGGATCGGGTAATAGGTGCAAACATCATAATAAAGCGGTCGGGATTGACGGAATGCTCATTGACCGGTGCCCATAACAGATCAACATAAATCAAGAAGACAATTTTTGTGTCGATATGATTTTGTGATAAGTATTTGTCCACAAGATTCAGCAATTTCACATAAAAATCAGAAGGTAATGCTTTACGGCAATTCTCGCATTCACATTGGTTGTTGGAGCCGTCTGCCAGCCACAAGTGCAAAAGATCAACCCTTGTGTGAGTTTTCAAGTAACTTACAACATCCTGTGCTATTGTTTCCATAACAACGGGGTTTGAATAGCAAAGATTTGTGTCCAGAGGAATACCATGCCACAAAGCACGCTTGCCGTTTATTTCTGCAAAGTATTGAAAGGCATCTTGAGGAAGTTTGCTTTCGTCCACTTTTTCCCATGCGGTTCCCGGGATACCGAAAGGTTCACAAGTCCATCCATGTCCTACTGCATGATAAATCAGGTCTCTTTTATCGATCTCATCCTCGATCATTTTTACATAATGACGAGCATCTTCAACGGAAAATCCTGTTTTGGTCAATGTTTCGTTCAAATGGTGGGAATACCACCTGTCAAAGAAGGTGAATCCTTCACGGAACTGAATGAAATAGGAGTTCATACCGACTTTTGGCAACCAAGCAATGAGATCCAGTATATTGTCAACGGAATTGGCACCTTCAATACACAGCCCCCTGTGGCGATAAGAAGGATTTTCATTGATTTGGCAAGAAATCTCCTCCACATTTTTATGGCAAATGATTTCTCCTTCAGATCCGGGGCGGATCCAACGCAATCCCGCGCGGGTCAAAAAAGCATATACACCTAACAATATACTTCGATGATTGGATCCTGCTATAAAACCGGTTCCATTTTTGATGTTGATGATTATATGATCATCAAGGAACAAGGTTGCGGCATTAGAAGAAAGAACCGGAAGATTGAAATCGGCAAATGTGCCTAAAGTGATGGAATCCATCTGCTCATCTTCTTGATCTTTGTAACATAATGAAATATTATTGTTACCCATCAAAGTTAAGTATTTCTTCAACTCACCTGCAGCAAATACAGTTGTTCTATTGGTATTTCGATAACATACCTGCATCATGAACGCCTCCTTAAAGGTTATTAAATCCATTCTAACATAAAACATGAATGATTTGGACCGGGTGATTTTTCGACATTTCCATAGAAACGAAATGGTATATAACCTTCTTTGATCGGTAACAATTCCAATAGAATGATTTGATTGGAAGTATTATGTAAAATGAATCGTATTAAAACTTTATTTATCATATTTTTAGTATGTATAATCATGTTGATTCTCAGGTTGGGAACTATACAGGTATTAAAGTCCGAGCAAATACAAGCAAGCCTTTACGATCAGCGATACAAACAATTTTTGTTATACAAGGATAAGGGAGATATATTGGACAGAAACCGAATTCCCTTTACGTCATCGGATGTGGAATCAGTTTTGATCATGAATTATGAAACTTATCTTAAGAATAAATTGTTATTCAATGAAATAGATAACTACATTTATTTGTCTTTGTCTCCCGGAAGCCCTGTTCTTCTTCGAACCGGTGCGAAGGAGGGTCAAACGATCAAAGACACATTAATGGATGATGTTGTCCGGCTAAAGGTTAAAAACACAAATCCATCGGTGGCAAAGCATGTTATTGGATATCGAAGCGGATACAATCAAGAGGGGCTCGACGGATTGTTGAAAAAATATGATGAACTATTGGATTGCGACACGTCTGTCAATTATGCTGTCATGCAAGATATTAACGGTGGTGTCATACTGGAAAGCGAGCCTAGGATCATGTTAAAAGGCGATCAATACCGCCCTCAGAATGTTGTATTGACATTGGACATTCACATGCAGTCCATTGCTGAAAAACATTTGTCAGATACTAAAAAAGCCGGCAGTGTTATTATTCAAGACTGCAACACCGGATATTTATTTGCTATGGCATCTGCTCCGGATTACAAACTTGATTACACGGGAGAATTTTTAACCGGTAACAAAGGGGAACTGATCAACCGTGCTACATGTGAATACAATCCGGGTTCTGTCATGAAGCTGGTGGTTGCCGCCGCAGTGCTGGAAACATCGAACACAAGTGATTTTAATTATACATGCAGCGGCTTTTACCGATTGCAAGGTCGTACAGTTTCATGTTCAGCTCATTCATTTGATCGCGAAAGAAAGGTGGATCTTTCTGAAGCGGTATCAGTATCTTGCAATTCATATTTTATAAATGCTGCAAAAAAGCTGGGGTACGAAAAGATATATCAAAAGGCTGTTCAACTCGGTTTAACCGAACAAACGGGATTGGCAGATCAAATACCGGAAGAAGATGGTTATCTCCCTTTGCCGGAAAAAGTTAAAAGTGACGTGGATCTGATCAATTTGGTTTTAGGTCAATGGGTTTCCAAAGTAACTCCTCTACAGATATGCAATATGACATCGACAATTGCAAATGGGGGAATTCTAAATAAAGTAAACCTGGTCAACAGCGTGGTAAATATGCAGGGACAAAAAGTGTTGGATTTAACGGATAAAAAGGGTGAGAGGATATTAAGTCGAAACATTGCAAAACGGTTATCCGGCTTTATGTCAAGATGCGTCCAATCGGGAACGGGAAAACTTGCCGATCCTGACGGTTTGTTAGAAGCTGCAGGAAAAACAGGAACAGCAGGCGAAAAAGAAGGACACAATATTGTGTGGTTTACCGGTTTTTTTCCTTCACAAAACCCTCAATACACCATAACCGTTGTTTTGGAGGATGCAGTATCAGGCTCTTTAGATGCCGCTCCTGTATTTAATAAAATAGCCACCGAAGTGATGGAACTTTCCTAAAGAAGGACAGACACGAACAAGCAGGCTGATGCATATACTGTATGGATAACGTATCTTAAAGGGGTTCTCCATGCATTTACTTTATTGCTTGCTTTTAAAACTGTTAGGTGAGACTTTTGTTCTTACAGGGTATATCACATCTCCTAATACCTTCCCGGATCCTTTGGATGCGGAAGAAGAAAAAAAGTTTATCGACATGGCTGCAGAAGGGGATCTGGATGCGCGAAACAAATTGATAGAAACAAACCTTCGGCTGGTGGCTCATGTGGTAAAGAAATTTGTAAATACCGGTTGTGAAAACGAGGATCTTGTTTCCATCGGAACCATCGGGTTGATCAAGGCGGTGGAGTCCTATAAAAATAATAAAGGAACAAAGTTAGCCACTTATGCTGCAAAATGCATTGAAAATGAGATATTAATGCATATTCGTTCCAGAAAAAAATTAAACAATGAGGTTCATTTGGATAATCCCATCGGAACCGATAAAGAAGGTAATGAAATAACGTTGATGGATGTCATACCGGACAACAATGATGAAATATCCGAATTGTTAGAATTTCGTATGCAGGTAAAAAAGATTTATGACCGGTTAGGAAAGGTATTGACGGATCGTGAGAACGAAATCATACGGCTGCGTTACGGATTATACCGATGTGAATGTCTGACACAAAGAGAGATTGCAGACAAATTGGGCATTTCCAGATCCTATGTTTCAAGGATCGAGAAAAAAGCTCTTCAAAAATTGAAAGGTGAGTTGGGTAAAAAATAGAACAAGAGGTCAAAGACCTCTTGTTAAAGTTATTGAATGATCATTCACAACTGTTTTATTGGTACTGTTAGTCAATGGATGTGATCCAATTGAAGGGATCTTCAATTTTACCATATTGGATACCTGTCAATGAATCATAAAGCTTTTGTGATACCGGTCCTATTTTGTTATCGTTGATGGAATAACTCTTACCTTTGAAGGATAATTCTCCCATAGGGGATATGACTGCCGCCGTGCCGGTTCCGAATGCTTCTTCTAAATCACCGTCATTTGCTGCTTGTATCAATTCATCTATGGTAATTTTGCGTTCGGTTACAGGTATATTCAGCTTCTTTAACATGGCGATTACAGAGTCCCTTGTGATACCCGGCAATATGGATCCTGTCAATGCAGGTGTAATCACTTCTCCTTTGATTTTAAAGAAGACATTCATAGCGCCTACTTCTTCAATATATTTTTTTTCTACACCGTCCAACCATAAAACTTGAACATAGCCTTTCTTTTCCGCTTCGTCCTGAGCTTTCAAGCTGATTGCATAATTTGCCATAGTCTTGGCATAACCGGTCCCACCTCTTACGGCACGAACATATTGATCTTCCACATATATTTTTACCGGATTGATTCCACCGGGATAATAAGCGCCGGAAGGAGACAGTATAATGATAAATTTATAAGTGTGAGCAGGATGTACTCCTAAGAATGGGTCCGTAGCAATAATAAAGGGACGGATATACAATGATGTTCCTTCGCTTTTCGGAACCCAATCCCTTTCAACCCGTACTAATTCTTTTAAGGCTTCCACGGTAAAATCTTCATCTAGCTTCGGAATACACAGTCTCTCATTAGAGATATTCATCCGTTGAATATTTTTTTCCGGGCGAAACAACACAATTTTGTCGTTTACAGTGTGATATGCCTTTAAACCTTCGAATATGCCTTGCCCATAATGAAAAACGCATGTGGAAGGATCCATGGACAAAGGTCCGTAGGGAACAATTCTAGGATCATTCCAGCCGTCCGTCTGATTGTAATCCATAACGAACATATGGTCAGTAAACACTTTCCCGAAAGATAATTTGCTTTCATCCGGTTTTTGTTTAGGATTTTTGTTTTTTTCAATTCTAATATTGTAATTCATTACAATACCCCCTGTTCTATATATTCATATATTAATGCTGACTAAAATAGGTTCAAAACAGCAAATTTATTATAACACATGATAACCCCAATAAAAGAAAAATTTATCATTCCACATTAATTTTCTTATTTTCTTATTATGTCTATTCAGACAGTGCAAAAAATAAAATACGACATGCAAGTTATGAAAGAAAGAATGATCAAGGAGTATCGTTGTTTCATAGCTGCGTCGAATACATACTTGTATAATATTATGGTTAAGTACGATAATTACATGTATAATAATTATGTATACATTTAAGAAAATACATGCAACCAAATACTTTTACGGAAGGATGATAGGATTATGAGGATATCAACATGGGCTGTGAACAGAATAGCAGAACAGCAATTTGCGGGTGACAAAGCCAGACTTGATGCATTAAGGGCAAAGGGAAAAGTCTTGTTGACGGATGTACGTAAAATGCAGGATGAAGACATAATTGATAAATTAAATTCCATTGGCTTGATGATTGACAAAGAGGTAATGGGGGAACTGTGTATAAATCATGTTTCTGCGGAAAGCCTGACAATGTGGCTGGAAAAGGACAGGAAACTAAAATTGAAAGACTTTGATCCGGATTGGGCATGGTTGGGAGTTAGAGTGTTATGGGAAAGGTGGTTTCCGGAAATACCGAATCTTGAAATATTGGATGATAAAATGCAAAAAGGGTATGAGTTATCTTTAACTGTTGATAATAGGTTTTCCGAACGCATTAATTATGAAGCATTGAAGGTTTGGGGCGATACCTGGGATATCATAAAGAATATGATGGATAAATATAGCGTAAATGGTTTAAAAGCATTTGATGATCTTTTCAATGGAACCCAAAGCGTCTATAATTGGTCGATGGACTATGAAATGGAACTTGCCAACGCATTAGTTGAAAATCTTGATTATGCTCAAACAAGGATTGATTTTTGCACTGAATACATTGAAAGATATGAAAACAAAAATGAGCATAATATTAAAGTAATGATGAGTAATGTCGCCGACACTTATTTTCGATTGGGAAATGCCGATAAAGGTGATGAACTGTTTGCCGGATACCTCAAAGATGATCCTGAATGGGGATGTGGCTGGATAGGGTGGTCCGATCAATATAACATATATGGGGAGCATAAGGATACCGATAAGGCTATAGATATTTTAAAACAGGGGCTTGAGGTAAAAGAACTCAATGACAGATGGGATGTACTTGACAGATTGCATCAAATTTATATTGATATTGGCAAGAATGACGAAGCTGAAAGCATTATGAAGATAATGGAACAAGTTGAAGGAAAAATGCGATTGACGCAGCCAAAAACTTTTATTACTGAAGGTTATGACAAGAGCCTTCCTTACGTTGTGGGGAATAAAATTGGGCGCAACGATCCATGTCCGTGTGGCAGCGGAAAGAAATATAAAAAATGTTGTGGAAAGCAGGATTAACAATTGCATTTCATAAATATAACTTGGTAAATAAAATAAGTTTAGGAATAACACTCCCATAATATTTGACGAACACCTCTCGGTCAATGGAATTATAGAGCTATACCAGTCCGGTGTGCCTCTGCTAAGCCGAGCTTTTTATTACATCAATTAATATGATTCATCATTAGTGTGATATCTTCTTACGAACCGTGATCGATGTAAGTAGCTCCTAAAAGATAGTCATAACCGAGGCAGATGTATTTCTGCCTCTTCTTTGAAATGTTCTTTTTAGATTAAACTGGTCTGCAGTCAGTAATCCCATGCCGATATACCGGTAGACAGTTTTTTCAGAGAGCATGATCTCGTCTCTTTTACGTATGCATACATTTCTGACAGACTGCCCTCTTTTCAACAGTGGACTTATGCATTGTGCTGTAATGGTTGTATGCAATAGTAGTAAGTGCAACAGAGAAGCAGTTAATGCAACACATGAGTTGCATTTAATTTTTCAAATAAGATGTAGATCCCACCAAACAGAATTCTTCCTTGCATGTGTCTTGATACGTGTTATAATAGAAATTGATTTTTTATGGGATGTCATTAAGATATTGACCGTGGTTGTGTTTGGCGCTTTAAAATATAAAATAGTTTAAAAAAATGGAACTTGTATCGCCTTATAAACGTCTAACAATAGAGATGATCAAAAAGACGGTACAATTAATTTGATCGAAACAAGGTATAATATAAAGCATGAAGATCAGAGAACTTAGTAGAAGGAGTACTTGATGAATAAAAATCTGATTCCGGATCACATGATACCGTCTTTTGACCGGCTGGATTTAGAAGATTTGAGACAAAGGAATATTGATACGATTTTATTGGATATTGATAATACATTGGTAGGATATAAGTGTATAGAACCTACACCAATGGTGGAAGAGTGGATTGCATCTCTTCGGAATGAAGGTTTTAAAGTTGGAATAGTGAGCAATGCCACAAGAAAAAGAACAGAGATTTTCTGTAAGAATTTGGGTGTGGTATATATCCATCGTGCAGCAAAACCTTTAAGATTCGGTATAAGGAAAGCATTGATACAGTTGGATTCCCGACCGGAACACACCGCTTTTCTCGGGGATCAGATATTTACCGATATGGTTTGTGCCAATAAGACAGGTTGCTATTCTATATTGGTAAAACAAATCAGCAAGGATGAATCGCTGTATTGTAAATTTAAAAGAATATTTGAACAAAAGATTCGCAAGAAAATGGAAGAAAAATCAGCCTCTGAAGGGGTATAACCACACATAGGTAAGGGGAGGACAAAGAAAAACGCCAATGATTTATTTCGGACCATCCGGAAATCCGGAGGATTTTTATGCCGACGGCAACAAATCCAGCGAACAAATGCCAAAATGGTTATTTGAATCAGGTTTAAATGCATATGAGTATCCTTGTAGCAAAGGTGTAAATATCGGTGAACTGAAAGCTAATCAAATCGGTAGTGAGGCTGCTAAATACGGTATTCGATTAAGTATTCATGCTCCCTATTATATTAATTTCGCTTCCGACATAGAAGAAAACTTGATGAAGTCAAGAAAATGGCTGACAGACAGTATGGTAGCTGCAACTTGGATGGGTGCTGACCGAGTGGTATTTCATCCTGGATCTGCAACCGGCATTGATCGTAAAATCGCTCTTACCCGAGTGAACAAGCAAATGCAAGTCGTCTTGAAGGAAGCGGAAGAATTAGGTGTGGATCATATAACTCTTTGCCCGGAGCTTATGGGTAAGGTAAATCAATTGGGTACATTGGAAGAAGTAATTCAAATATGCAAGACGGATGATCGTTTGACACCTTGTATTGATTTCGGTCATCTGCACGCAAGGGATTTTGGAAGATTGAATTCTACAGAGGATTTTGAAATTGTGATTCGAATGTTATGGGATCAATTGGGCCGTGAGAGAGGAAGAGGGTTTCACTGCCATTTTAGCAGAATAGAGTATACAGCCAAAGGAGGCGAAAAAAAGCATCATACATTTGCAGATAAAGAGTATGGTCCTGATTTTGATCTTTTGGTCCCTTTGATATATAAATATGATCTTTTACCTGTATTCATTTGTGAATCCAATGGGACTATGGCAAAAGACGCTTTAGAAATGAAAAAACTTTACGAAAGCTATCAAAGATAAACATTACAACATAATCCTGTTGCATGATTCTTATCAATTTAGATAAGATAATAGTTGTAATGTTTACCCTTGACTATATGAGGATGGAGTTAAGATAAGACATGGATAAGAGAAATAATTCCGGTAAAAATGCTGCAAACGGTAAGACCGGCGGTACAAGAAAAAAGGTTAAAAAAAGAGGTATCGACAAAAACAAACTTGCTTTAACCATATCATTTATTATGTTGTTGTTCATTGTGGGGGTTATGTTTTTACACGGAGAATTGTTAAAGTTCAATGAAGAAGGTATTACTCCCATTGATTATGTACAAGCCGGAGATCGGGATCCTGTATCGGGAACAGACATGAATGACAATAATCCCGGCAAAGACAAAGGGGATCCCTACGATACGGAAAAAACCGACGGAAATAATCAACAGGTAAAAGATCCTGATAAACCGAAGACGACGAAACCTTCCGAAACAAATCCTCCTAAACCCCAAGACCCATATTACGAAATGATAAACAATAGTGACAGGATCAATGTGCTGTGTTTTGGTCTTGCAGACTTTTTGTTAGCTGACACCATCATGTTGGTCAGTCTTGACCCGGATGAATTGACAGCCGATGTGATTTCCATCCCAAGGGATACGTACTTTCATACCAAGGGCAGGGAAGAACCTTATATGAAAAAAATTAATGCCTCCTATTACGGAAATAATACGGTCGAGCGCACACAAAACATCATGAACACCGTCAGTGCATTGATGAAAATGCCCATCCACTATTATGTTAAAGTTGAGTATGCCGGTGTTGTAGGAATTGTTGATTGCATCGGAGGAGTGGAGGTGGATATTCCATTTGATATGGATTACGATGACCCTGAAGCCGATTTGCATATCCATTTCAAAGAAGGAGAGAATCAATTGTTGGACGGACAAGCCTCGCTGGAGTTTTTAAGGTTTCGAATGAATAACGACGGTACTCATTCAGACGGCGATATCGGAAGAATTGATCGTCAGCAGAAATTTGTAGAAACCGCATTAAGAAAGTCCTTGAATTTAAATATATTAAGTGTTGTGAATGTTGCACAAAATTATGTAAAGACCAATATGAAACCGGCAGAAATCGTATCCATGGCGACAAAGTTTATGAGCATTGATATGTCGGATGTTAAATTCCATATGTTACCCGGTTATCCGGATGATTTCGGCGGAGGGGACTACTGGGTAAGTGTTGAAGAAAAGAGCAAAGAAATGATTACTGAAATATATAAAGGTATTGACAAGCATGTCAATAATAATTAGAATATTAAGGAATTGAATCAGAAAAGACGATGACGATCGGGTTGCTTTTCATTCGTTCATGACAACGATAAAAATATGAAAGCATAAAACAGTACGATTTGGAAAGCTGTAGCCATATAAGCATAGCAAAATGTGGAATCACATCCTCGATTTGATTAATTGAATCGAGGATTTTTTATACGGCATGGTTATAAAGCCGCAAAGAAAGCGGCGGAATGGAGCATTTTATGAAAGTGAACGCCCCGAAAGGGACAAAGGACATTCTTCCGGAAGAAGTATATAAGTGGCACTATATTGAAGATGTGATACAAGAAATTTGCAACAACTTCAACTACAATCAAATCCGTTTACCGGTGTTTGAACATACGGAGTTGTTTCAAAGAGGGGTAGGCGATACCACAGACATCGTTCAAAAGGAAATGTACACATTTGAGGATAAGGGTGGCCGCAGTATAACTTTGCGCCCGGAAGGAACCGCCGGTGTGGTTCGCAGCTATATCGAACACGGCATGGCTTCAAAACCGTCTCCTGTGAAGCTGTACTATAATATTACGGCGTATCGCTATGAAAACGTTCAAAAGGGCAGATACAGGGAATTTAATCAATTCGGTGTGGAGGCCTTCGGTTCGAATGATCCGCAAATGGATATTGAGGTGATCATGCTGATGAAGACCATACTTGAAAAGTTGGATTTAACGGATGTGGTGCTTAAAATCAACAGTATCGGTTGTCCGCAATGCCGTGCAAAATATAATCAAATGCTCAAGGAATATTTGGCGCCATGTATTAAATCCATGTGTGAGAATTGCCAAACCCGCTTTGAAAAAAACCCTTTGAGAATATTGGATTGCAAAGAGGACAGGTGCAAGGAACAAATAGAGGGAGCTCCATTGTTAGCTGATTACCTTTGCGAAGATTGTAATAACCATTTTGAACAAGTGAAACACGGTTTGGATGCTTGTCAGATCGATTATCAAGTGGACAAGATGATCGTCAGAGGTCTGGACTATTACGTAAAGACGGTTTTTGAGTTCGTTTCGGAAAATGTCGGTACGCAAGGTACCATATGCGGCGGAGGGCGGTATGACGGATTGGTAAAAGTGTGCGGAGGCTCTGATGAACCCGGAATTGGTTTTGCCATGGGATTAGAACGCTTGTTGATGGAATTGGACAGTCGTAATTTCTCTTTTAAGGAGCCTGAGAAATTGAAGCTGTATATTTCATCCGTCGGAGATGAATCCAAGTTCTTTGCTTCGCGTCTGACATATCAATTGAGAAAACAAGGATTAAAATGCCAAAACGATATCTCCGGACGTAGCCTGAAAGCCCAGATGAAGCATGCGGATAAAATGCAAGCTCAATATGTTCTGGTCATTGGGGACGATGAACGAGAAGAAGGAGCGGGAACATTAAAAAATATGGCAACCGGTGAAACGAAAACAATTTTCTTTGATCAATTATATAAGCAATTGTGCAATACGGAGGAAGCATAAGTATGACTGAGAATTTAAAAGGACTGAAGAGGACAGCCTTGTGTACGGCTTTTAACGAAGCGGATATCGGAAAGACAGTCACTGTCATGGGGTGGGTTCATAATTATAGAAATTTAGGCGGCGTATTGTTTGTGGATCTTAGAGACCGCAGTGGAATATTGCAGATTACATTTCGTTCTGAACGTAACGGGGAATTGTTTGATAAAGCTTCTCAACTCAGAAACGAATTTGTTATAGCCGCAACAGGAGTTGTATCTCCTAGAGATCAAGAAGCCATTAATGAAAATATGGTCACAGGTAAGATTGAAGTTCTGTGTGACGAGTTGAGAATATTGAGCAAAGCACAAACTCCTCCCATTTATGTGGAAGACAACACGAACACCAATGAAGCTGTCCGTTTGAAATACCGATATATTGACTTGAGAAGACCGGAAATGCAACATGTATTGATGACAAGGCATAAAATTGTACAATCCGCAAGAGAGTTTTTCAACAAAAACGGTTTTTTGGAAATCGAAACACCAATGCTGACCAAAAGCACTCCTGAAGGTGCAAGGGATTATCTTGTTCCTAGCCGTGTTAACCCGGGAACTTATTATGCATTGCCTCAATCACCTCAAATATTCAAACAATTGCTGATGGTATCCGGTTTAGACAGGTATTATCAAATTGCCAGATGCTTTAGGGATGAGGATTTAAGAGCTGATCGACAACCGGAATTTACTCAAATCGACGTGGAAATGTCTTTTGTCAACACTGATGATATTATTGAAATCAATGAAAAATTGATCGCTAAGATTTTTAAAGAAATTGTCAATGTGGATGTTAAGCTACCGCTACCCAGATTGACTTACAAAGAAGCTATGGATCGGTTCGGATCGGACAAGCCGCATATTGGATTCGGAATGGAACTGGTTGATGTGTCTGATTTGGTGGCGGATTGTGACTTTAAAGTCTTCCGTTCTGCAGTGGAAAGCAAAGGCAGTGTCCGTTGTATCAATGCCAAGGGATGTGCGGATTTATTCAGCAGAAAACAGATCGATGCTTTAGGAGAGTTCGTCAAAACATTCAAAGCCAAAGGTCTTGCATGGATATCCATCGGTGCAAACGAACACAAGTCTTCCTTTGCAAAGTTCTTAAAGCAAGAGGAAGTGGATGCCATCATCAAAAAAGCTGACGGACAACCTGGAGACCTCCTGCTGTTTGTTGCAGATTCCAATAAAGTCGTTTATGATTCTCTTGGAAACTTGAGATTGGAAATTGCTCGAAAAACAGGATTGCTTGATGACCAAAACGTCTACAATCTTTTATGGGTCACCGAATTTCCTTTGTTGGAGTATGATGAGGAAGAAAAACGATATGTGGCTATGCATCATCCATTTACATCACCCATGGATGAAGATTTGGAATTGTTGGATACCGATCCTTCCAAAGTTCGTGCAAAAGCTTATGATATCGTATTAAACGGAACCGAATTAGGTGGAGGAAGCATCAGGATCCACAGCACTGAAATGCAAAACAAAATGTTCAGCTTGTTAGGTTTCAGCCAAGAGGATGCACAAAGCAGATTCGGATTCTTGTTGGATGCTTTCAAGTACGGTACACCGCCCCACGGCGGCATTGCATACGGCTTGGATCGCTTGACCATGTTATTGACCGGAAGAAAGAGCATTCGTGATGTGATTGCATTTCCGAAGGTTCAAAATGCATCTTGTCTGATGAGCGGTGCTCCGGATAAGGTGGATCCGAAACAATTGGATGAATTAAAAATTAAAAATATAGAATAAAAGAAAGAATGCGGAGGACAGAATGCCCGGAGATTACAGGCAAAAAATTAGAAATTTTAGTATCATCGCCCATATAGACCACGGAAAGTCCACTTTGGCTGACC
>CALCRE010000257.1 GCA_937894465.1 uncultured Clostridia bacterium | reverse complement strand
CTGAATGAGCCAAGTCGCCTCCTAGCATCACAGGACCGGACGACATAGCGAATAAGCTGATAATGGTTTGAATTTCACTGATCGATGCCGGTGGATCGATGTTCAAGACATTAAAAGCATCAACATGAAACAGTCTTTTGTCCATATGATAAGAAGTTGCATAGTAATTGATTGCCTTACGGAAAATCGTCCATGCATCTGTTTTACATGCAGCCGGATAAAAGGACGGATATTTGGGCAAAGGTTCCCTTCCTTCTCCAAAATCAGGTCCTGTTCTCGTTGCATCCACATACCCGGTGTTGATCAAAGTAGGACCTGTGGAGGCCACCATGTAAGTATCGTTTGCAGAAGCTTCCTTTATAATTTGCAACGCTTTACGATACACCTGGGGGCCGTTTACCAAACTCTTGTCAAAATATTCATCATACATAAATGTATTGGACATAGGGCCTTCACCGGCATTTAAAAAATCCAGCATGAAGTACCGAATACCTATATCCTTGTAGTAGGTAAACACCTTTTTTAAAAAGGCTTCCGCTTTAGGATGGGTCGGATCCAAGCTGTAGAAGCCGGTTCTTTCTTCCGGATTATCACCGGTTTCACCGATTCTCCATGCATTTTGAAAATAGATTGGTTTACCCTTGCACCGCAACAGACAATCCCAATAGATCATGTTTAAATCTGTGTGTTGATCCGGAATCCAAAAAGGTGCAACCCACAAACCCAATCGGTATCCTTTTTCTTTCAGGTCATCTGACAGCGCCGATAATCCGGAGGGAAACCTCTTTGCGTTTTCTTTGAGCCAGTTACCGGGTAAATCTTTTTCTAAGTTGCCGATACTCACCCAAATATATTTGATTGGGTAATCGGAAAATTCTTTTTTCAGAACCTCAAAATTTTCTCTGATAATTTGTTCATATGAATCTTCTCCGATAAATGCATTGCGGTAGTTCCAACCGCCAATCCACCCTATAGCAGGTTTCGCAGAAAATATGGGCCGGTACAGTAGTCTCACTCTTTCGGTCCAATTGACCAACAAGGAGTGGTAATCCAACTCTGTTTCAAATGTTATGGTTTCACTGTCAATCATGGCTCCGGGAGCCAGCATGTATTGGTTAAAGTCGCTGTATGCCGAAACCAACAAACCTGTTTCAGTCGATTCCAAAACCATTTCCGTATTCAAACGGTCGAATGTTGAAAATCCAATCATCAAACCCGTTTTGCTTTTACAGTCATAGATCAATGAAAAATGTCGACTTAAACAACGGGTCCCCGGTGTGTCAAAAGACATAACAGGGTAAGCAGAGTTACAACATGTGCCTGTAGTCCACAGAACTTTTAAAGGCTCCGGTGATTTACACCGGAGCTCTCCTCTGCTATCCCCTGATACAAATTCAATTTTACCCAACTGTAAAGGTGATGAACTACAATTTTCCAAGGTAACACTTATGGACAAGTACCCGTTTTTGTAGAAACTGAATCTGCAATTAGAAAGAAAAGTTTTAAACTTCTTCGTGCTTATGGTTTGATCATAGTTTCTTCCAAAAGCCTGTGCATTCTCAAATTGGAGATCCCCTATAAGGGAGAAGACTTCATTGTTCACGGTTGCACTAATGGCGGCATTGCTAATATTAAATATGCTATCCTTGGAAGTCAATAACCAACTTGAGTTTTCAATCACATGAAATGATGTATTCATCACTTTACCTCTTTTCATGCTACTGAAGGATTTCTATTCCCAGCAAAACACACAAATCAATCAAAACCTGTGTGTGATCTCCATAGGAAATGATGTAGTGTTGACTCATCACATTGTCAGCGAACCTCTCCACATCCTCCATCAATATTTCCAATCCCGGCAATTGCGGTGCAGGTTGTGTCCATCCGACTTCCTCCCACTTTCGAGGGGTTACCCCTTCTCCTTTTACCAGGTGCATCACATATCGGTCATTTGTCTTTGTCAACCTGCACATAGTCAACTCTCCGGTTTTTACCTTGGATACATTCAAGATCCCTTGGGACAATTCACCGAAAGCGGCCGGCATCACCATCGTTTCACCTGCGGTGATTTCTTTTGGTATATAATCCGGAACTCCTGCCAATACCCTGTCTTCCATGAATTCATAGAACTCAAGGTATGCACCAATTTGGCCGGTTGTAAACTTCACCATCATTTGCGTGACACTTCCTAACGAATCATTTTCGGGAATGGTGCAAATCCCCAATGTATCAGCCAACAACATAAAGATCATTGCCGGAGGAAATCCAAGCAACTTCTTCATACCATCCACGTCTTTCAGAGAAAATGCCTTAAATTTTCGCTCTTGTATGATTTGTTTCAACGCCAAGAAATAACCCACTCCTTTTCGCAAAACATCCTCATCTGCTCTTTTCAAAAATGTCCATTTAGAAATTTCTTGGTTCAATACTTCTTGTATAGATTGTTCTAATATGTTTTCATATCGTTGCACCATTTCCAACATATCAAATGTTTCAATTTCAGGCCCAACTGTTTTCTTTAAGGATAAACCGTCAAATAATGTTCCATAAAGGTTCATATCCCGATACCCCATCATGCCGGCTTTGGATTGTCGCAGCTTTTTAGCAGCTGTAACCGCTTTGCAATAGGTAGCCACTCTAATAGCTCTTGTGGGCTTTCCAATGATGTCGTAAACATAGATAAAAGAGTAACCAAGATCGGACAAAACCTTCCTCAGAGCAGTCGTTCCGGCTTGATCTGCAGTGGTGACAAGGCGATTTTCCTCATACCAGCCGCACAACCCCCATAAAACCATAGGTACATGCCTGAATTCCTCGGTAATTTTAACTACGGCATGGGTGGGGATCCACCCTGCAACACAAAGAATCAATGTATCAAATTCTTTGTGTTGCAAATTTTCGATTGCTTGACGAACATCCTTTTCTTCATAATCGTCTGTAACCGGAAACACCTCTACTAGCTCCAACCCTTGTTTTTTTAAAGATTCGGCGGCATCTGTGCATTTTTTCACGATTAATTTCTTTGGTGTATTTACTTCCCCGAATCCAACAAATGCAGCTTTCATAATGATCTGACTCCTTTTATGTTCAGGTAAACATGTTATTCATAAGTTCCAATGTCTTATTAACTAAAATTGCTCCGCCTTCATGACCTGTTTTTCCACTTGCGACCATCGCGCTGTAATGTCCGCTTTTTTCAGCCTTTTCAGTGGGTAAATAACAACCGCTGTCATTTGCCAGTTGTATGATAAATGTTTGATCGGCTTTACTTAATGCTTTGATTTGAAGTCCGTAATCCAGGAACAATTCAAAAGGGTTGCTGGCAAAAGCAAGCTTACCCAAGCGAGCCACATGAATTTCCGCACTATATGTATTTACTTCGTCTTGCGTTTCAAAGCGCTGCATGATGCCTGCATAGCCGTGCAACGATGATATCTCTCCTGCGGCGTATCGTTTGGACGGTCTCGACGCAACATACTCTTCAAAATTCTGTTTAGCCTCTAGATATTCTGCTTCCGTTACCCTCCTGGTGGGAAAATCAAATGTTTCCACCTTGTGATTTAACACGGAATCAAACATTATGTTGTCTTTTGCAAGGTCATATTCCTCTTCCACCGCAATTGATATTCTTTTTCCTATTTCCGTTAATCCGTCCAACGCATTGAAGTTGGCTTCATGAAAATTCTTGTAACGTCGGACAAGATCCCGCGGTGATTGATCCCCGGCTGAACTGCATTGAGGCAGAACAAATAGATTTTCTCCAAAGTGGTTTCGTAACATTTTTTTAACTTCTCCCCAATAATCCGAAGAAATGATATTCATATGTTCCACAATCTGAGAAGGACATGCTGCATTGATGACAATTCCGGTTAATTGCTCTTGTTGATCAAATACATATATCAGTTCAATTCCGGAATCATTGCCGCCTTCAAGAGAAAGAAAATTCTCTACATCGGTTCTTCCGTACATTTTTGCGGTTCCGTCTTTGTATGTAGTCCTTCGGCAATGGCCTACCGTTGCACGGGCAAAGCCCGGAGCGTACCCACCGGGTTTTCTGCTGTTCCATGCTTCAGAAATCGCTTCCGCAATTTGATCCACAAGGAAAACACCATACTCGTAAGGCGTCATCATATCCTCGGTGTATGTTTCAGCGAAGGGTTTCAAATGATCCGGTAAATATCTCGAAGCAACCTGCAATCCGTAAAAACCTTCCTCAGGTTTCAAATCAAAATTCGGGCCCGTATGGATGTGTGTAGCTCCTAAAATGATCTTTGACAAATCCAAGCCTTCGCACTTGCTCTCTAATTTCTTTCGCACCGCTTCCATTACATCATAGGATATCGAACATAAATCGCAAGAACCTATAATCAATTGTTCTGCTCCGTTTTCAACGGCTAATACGGTTACGGTGATCGGAGATTGAACATATTCGGACACTCTTTTGTAGAACTGCCCCCGTAAACTTACCGGTTTATCCGGCGTTATATCTTTTTCACACCAACCTATTTTCAATTTATTATCCATTTCTTACTCTCCTATAACTTGAACCTCACAAACTCTTTTTCGTTCTCGAACCTGATCCCAATCG
>CALCRE010000256.1 GCA_937894465.1 uncultured Clostridia bacterium | reverse complement strand
GCAATATTCATGGTTCCAATAAAATCGTTAAAACATAATTCCAAAATACACTTGGCCAAATCTTCCACATGTATAATACTGATCTGATTATTAGCCGTTCTATTAAAGTTACAACCCGAATTTTTCTGCGCAAGTAATCTTTTCATTCGGATATCGGGTTTGCCTTCTACATAAAAACCAAAAATCTGCCCCGTTCGTATGATGACATGATTTTGTTTTGTTCTCGTCAATTCCTCCCCGATGATTTTCCCATTGACATAGTCAGCTAAATACTCATTCTCGGATACCGGATTTGGCAAGTAATCCTCTTTCTGATTACCGTCTGACGAAAAGGTTGTACTTATGTATATAAACCTTACATGTGGAAATGTGTTCTTCAATATATTAGAAAGCCCTATTTCTGATAATAAAACCTCATCCTTTTTACCGGCAAGACTCCAAACGATGATGTCGGGCTTTAAATCTTGGCATAACTGATTGACCTTTTCAGTTTCCATAAGATCCAATTGTATTAAATCAAATCCATTTGAGCTAGAACGATATGTTCCATATACCTTCAATGCATAATTCATATAACTTGCCACCGACATATCCACCTGCCCCTAGGATCAATAATGTTTTTTTCATCATATACTCCCTAAAACCTCTAACAGATTAGTTTCTTCTACCTGAGACAATTGATCGTCAGGAATAAACAAGGTCTTTATTTCATTGGCTGCAAAACTTGTCGTCCACTTTCTATTGAGTAACGGAAGATCTATGGTAACTTCAGTACCTTGACCTAGTGGTTCATAACATCTTAATATGAATCCGGTTTGGTCCTCGCATCGTTTTAGCACAGTCGCAACGATATTTTCTTTAGATATTCGGATACCGCTGTAGCTTTGTGGTAAATGACCTTTATGATACGTTTCTATAAAGTTCGGGAATATAGTGTTGAATTCCATGGCTTTTTTAACAATATGATTCTCGGGTTGCTTCCAACTGCCCGTATGGGGTACCAGCGCATACTTGAACTCTTGAATCCCCTGATCCATGTATTCGCATAAATCATCTCTTACACCATAATGATCCGCATAAATGGCACCTCGCACCACAGTCATCCTCATGTCATTGTCTTTTACATCAAAGCTGTATTTACAATCATTCAACAAAGCCAATCCGTAATTGTCACCATAGATGTCCACCCATTGCTGACCGGGCTCTTCTTCTCCGTTTGCCGGTCGATTCATGGATCCGTAAGGTATTTCGTAAGTCACCACAGGGTCTTGAACATTCACCGGGAACGACAGCTTCAGCATCCTGTGCTTTTCTTGCCAATTCAATTGCACTTTAACTTCTATGTCTTTCTTATGGGAATAGACGATGTAGTCTTGTCGGATTTCGGAATGGTGATAGGAACTTTTCGCTCTGATGACAGTTCGTATCGGACCGTCTTCAATAATCTTCACTGTTGCATTGGAAAATTTCCCTACTTCATCCCGGAATGAGAATATTCCATGAGCCCATGTATCGGCGTTGGTTTCATCAACGACTATAGGGACGGCTGCACGCCCATCAAATATTTTCTTATTGAATTGCTTGTCGAAAAGATTTTTAATCGTTCCGCTATGACAATCAATCTCCAGTTTTATGAAGTTGTTTTGTACAACAATGCTTTCCGATTGATCTTCTTGATCCTTCACAACTTGGGTACGTAATCCCATCGCCTGTACCTTATTACTAAAAGTCTTGTTCTTGTAAACCCAATATGTACTGTAGCCCAAAGCCGGTAGGTCGGCTATAAACAATGTGTCACGGTTGTCATGAGCGCCGTTGGTTCTGGATGCTCTGACCTGTTGGTGAATAACAGGATGATCGTCAAAGTCTGTGACCCCTTTTACATCTGCACGGACCTGTATGGGAACTTGAACCGGCCACGAAAGAGGATTAAACAACACAACCGGAACGCCTAGATCCGAGTTTTCCCACATAGCCCAATCGGTTTCTTTGCTAAGTTTAACTTTTTCCATGCCTTTTGATGTGTCGACAGACCAGGAGATCCTTTGGAGTGCACCATTCGTGATTTCCGCTCCTATTTTCAATGATTCACCGTAAAACTCCGTTGCATCATCATATGCTTCTTTGATACTGCATCCGCCCATAATATCATGAAATTGATTGAACAATACATTTTGCCAAGCCTTTTGTATGGTCTCACCGGCATATGGGTAGTCGGCCAATCGATTAGATAGCGTCATGTACTTTTCTGCATTCATCAACCGATGTTCTGCCATTCTGTTCATTTTCTTAATGATTGATGTTGTGGAATAACAACCGCTGGCATGATGTTGCAGGTCATCCTTGACCACAGGTACCGTTTGGTCCGACAGATCTAATGAATCAAAAAATTGATCAGGCGAACTGTGTATGATCATATTGTCACTTGATTTTTCTTGCAGTTCTCGAATTTCCAAAAGATTGGATATGGTCGGTCCGCCTCCATGGTTACCTACTCCGTAGAACAACATGTGTTGTGAATCGTCCTTAAACTTATTTCCATATTGATTCAGATCTTGTTCTACTACATCAACTCCATCATAACCGGTACCATAGTGAAAAGGGATCCTATAAGCCAAGACACGGCTTTTGTCAGGACTTTCCCACCAAAATAAATTCCCGGGCAGTTGTTTTTCATATTCCCCCGGTCTCATAAAAACATAATAATTCAAACCGCTTTTTTTAAGAATTTGAGGAAGCATACCGTTGTGTCCGAAGGAGTCCACATTGTACCCCACCTTTGCCATAACTCCGAACTTCTCTTGAAAATATCGTTGACTGTACAAGCTGTGGCGGACAAAGGATTCACCGCAAGGGATGTTACAGTCCGGTTGAATCCACCATCCTCCTACGATCACCCATCGACCTTCTTTTACTCTTACTTTGATTTCTTCAAACATCAAAGGAGCATTCTCTTCAACCCATTGATAATAGGCGGCACAGGCGGATGTGAATATGAATTCAGGAAATTCATTCATTCTGTCCAGAGCCGAACGGAATGTAGCCTTAATTTCTGCAAATCCTTCTTGCCATCTCCATAACCACACCGGGTCCAAATGAGCATTACCGATTAAATGGATCTTTCTGTTCACAACAATCACCTCTTAATAATTTAATTCAACAATTGAACAATTAGGTATTCCTATTTTTCCGGTCAAACAATGAATCACCATTCCATGAGTGACCACGTGCTTCCCATTTATGTGCCATATTTGAAAACCCCGTTTTGTTCAGGTTTTGTTCTTCAATAGCAATCTGTAGTAGCTCTTCAAAGCTTTTTACTTGGTAAGTCAAATCCAACTCATGTTCTCTTAAGTCAATCTCTATTTTTATATCTAAGTGTAGGTTCTTTGATAAAATGGCTGCGGTCTGTAATGCTCTGGTATAGGGAGAAGAAATAATCAGGTCACATTTTTCTTTTAATAACTGTTTACTGCATTCTATGGCTTGATTGACTCCCTCATCGGTTAAAGGTGCCAGTTCAAGTCCATGCCCTATAAAATTTCTTCCTGACACTAAATCATAGTCGTGCTTTCCATGTCGAACCAGATAAAAAACGGACATTTAATACCTCCTTTGTAGCAAGCAGTGCAAGTGAAATGATAAACAATGGTAATCTTACATTTAGAACTAGTATACCATATTTGCGGTTGACATCAGATATGCTTGGACTATATGATGTCAATAATATATTGCAAGAAAGGGATGATCTACATGGCATATTTTATGGACTCTATGACTGTGAAGGATATGGAGGAGATACTACAGCTCACCAAAACGGTCATTATTCCCGTAGGCCTTATGGAGCAACATGGATACCACTTGCCGCTTAGTACGGATCTATACAATGCAACAGAGGTACCAAAACGTGCAGGTGAAAAACTCAATGCAGTCATCGCTCCCCCCGTTAATTATTGCTACTCCGGTGGCGAATTACCTGGAACGGTGAACATCAGTCCTCAGGTTTTCTCCCTGCTTATTACGGATATATGCAGTGAGTTTACAAGGATGGGTTTTATAAACATTGTAATTTTCCTAGGTCACGGCGGAACGGAAAACAAGAATGCATTGACCGGTTCCCTTCAACTGTTTTTAAGAAGAAACAAACACTTGAAGGATATCACCATATCCTTGGTCGGGTGTTGGGAACTCTCTCCCACTTGGTTACAATATTTTAATATGGAACCGGAACATGACTTTCACGCAGGACAAGTGGAAACAGCCTTGATGATGTATTGGAAACCCGAGCTTGTCAGAAAGAACATTGACATGGACGAACCTCATATCGCCCGAATGATGAGAACGGATTGTGATTGGTTTGAGATGTCCGAGAAAACACCGGATCACGAATTCATTATCCCAAGGACCTATCAAAGAGAGGAAATCAAGGTAGGCGTCATGGGCTTTCCCGAAAGAGCAACAAAAGAACTCGGTGAAAAAATATGCAACGAGATGGTGGAAGGATTAATCGAATACGTGGCATACCTGGAACGAAAAGATCGGATAAAGGGATGAGAGCACTCATCCCCCTTTAAATTTATGATTAATGTTGGTCCGGTTTTTTATCGAAATAGATAGCAACGCAAAGGTATACATAATCTTCGTCAGACAAACCTGTTGATTCATGCTCTGCATTACGGGGGATGTATATAACGGTGCCGGCTTCCACCTCATTGACCACATCACCCACTCTGACTCTCCCTCTGCCGCTGATCACCACATAGACTTCCTCTTCATTATGGTGTGAGCCTACTCCGGTGGATTGACCTTTCTTTACAGTGACAACATTGGATTCGATGATCTCAGCCTCATCACCATAAATCATATAACCTTGGCCTTTGTCTTTCCATTCGCTGATCTTTCTGAAAATCGGGTTCCTCATGATACCTTCTCCTTTTCAATTTACTTTTAATATATCTCTGCTTGATCTAAAAAGTCTGCGATTGCTTTGACACCTTCAGGATTGGTGTCCATTGTTATGGTTCCTAAAATAGAAAATCCTTGTATTACATCATCTTGAATATATCCTTTGATCTTTTCCATTTCAAACAACAATCGATTTGTCGGAACTGAACGCCTGTAATGATAATCCCGCAAATACACACCTAAATTAATCGGTTTGTCAGGGAAAGCCTTTCGACACCTTTTCATATATTCATCTAAATAAAACAAATCTTCCGATTTCCACACCCAAAAATGAACCACATCGGCATACCGTTTAAAATCTCTCCATTTTGTTTCGATCTCATCGAGTTCATGAGCATAGAATACCAACCAAAGCTTTAATCCGGCTTGGGATATAGTTTGAACCACTTCACCGTATTCTTTGGCATTTAATCCGCATCTCTTACACAAGCCGATCAGATCATCATGGATGACACCGGTGATATTGGGAAATTGCTTTTTCAAAGACACCACATTTCGTACTTCTTCTAACACTGTTTCCAAATGACCGTCTACATAACATTCAATAGCATTGGAGTACAATCCTTTGACCGGATCCAAGCTTCTTACCTTCCATTTGGAAATATCGCACACCACTTCATCGCAATGAGTCAACCTGCTTAAAGTCCGCGGGTTATTCGGATGAAACAAAACAACAGCCTTGTTCATTTTAAGCAATCTGCATCCGTCTCCGACTCCAAGAACCGAAGGAGGAACCCCCGGATCGAATCCTTGACCTTCCCATACATACCCAAAATCTCGCAAATCCATATACACACCATCCTTTGCTCGATTAATATTTTCTAAATGTTAAACACCTTGAAGTGATCAATCCATAACTTTGTATAATATGTCCGAAAGCCTAACAAACCGCCTTCATAAAGATTTTCATCTTTGTATTGATGGATCGGTTTGTCATTGATGTTTACCGTAATTTGATTTTTTGATTTTTGAATATTGAATCGATACAGTTGATTCAAGACCGTCTTCGCGTCATAGGTTTCGGATAACAAAGCGAAACCCGGGTCTTTGCGCAGTCGGCTGTATCCGATATTGCTTTTACCATTTACATTTTCAAAGTCTCCGGTCTGCGTGACAATGTACATTTGAGCTTTTTCATGATATTGTGCATAGCTTCCCGAAAACTCTAAAAGATCCAAGGACTCACCTTCAAGAGGTTTGGCGCAAAAAAAGAAATTAATGTTAGATGCAAAGCAAGGCTCCACTGCACATGCATCAAAAGATATTTCAATATCTCCTTTGAACTCTTTTTTAAGCCAACATGTCAGCCCTTTTCCGTATAAAGTGTCATCAAGAAACAATTTATGATCCTTGATATATACCGAACCTTCTCCGTTTTTTGAAAAGTCATTCATACATTTCACATTTGAAAAGTCACTTGTATATAACATCAGACTCCCTCTTCCTTGTCCTGATTAGTTCACATGATTGAAAAGACTCATTTGATACTGATTGGGGTTCAGTCCCTTATGCATTTTCCCATGTTGCACCGAACTCTTTTCCAAAATATAGATATGTAATTTTCTTTTAAGCAAAAGCTTCCAAGGGGGTTCTACGGCCTTGCTGGAATTCATAAAGATGTTTGTTGTATCCCACAGATGAATCGGCAAACAAGACCGTTCCGTCTTGCCCCACCATTAAAGCGTCTCCACCCTTAACTGAATTACAATAATACAAGGCCTTATTCAATCCGATGAATCCGCAATTTTCTTGCACTACTTCAATAGTAACTTTTAAAAGCTTTGCCGCTAAAGCTATTTGCTCCTCAGGTTGTAGCATATTTTTTCCCTCCTATATCAAGGCACACCATTCCGATATGTCTCCGTAATCATAAGGCCAATCATAAACCTCTCCGGTCTGTCCGTCCAAGGTGTAAATCTTCTTACCGTCGTAATAGGCATTGAACCAGTGCCCGGCTTGGCCTTGTCCCCAAGGTGTGGGTTTACGATTAATACCGACAATCATATGAGATCCCGCACCTTGCTCTTTTAATTTTTCCTCGATTTTCTCCACCGGCATATACACGCATTTTTTTCCTGTTGCACGCTCCATCCCCGAATCCGTTCCTATATTTTCTTTATGTGCAACTACCGTTGTATCACCGTTCAATCTTGATTCTACCGCAAATGCACAAGAACCGCAATTGATATGATACGGATTATTCCAATTTGGAATGAAAGGATTCTTGTAATTCGGGTTAATATCACCCAACCAACTTCGAATGGAATCAATACTTTGAAAGGTTTTTAAAGACCCATCCTGCCCGACATTCCCGGAAGACACAGGTGAAGATCCCGACAACGCAGCATTCGAACGAATTAACAATTCGATATATTTATCCAGAAAAGACATTCCTTTTTTAGCAACCGTATTGTAGCCCTCCGCTTGCTGATCCATACTCCGTCGTATGATGGAAAATTGGTGAATAAATTCATCCCTGATTCCCTTGAGCTTGCTATAGCTCAACAACGCCTTAGAATATTCCTCCCTGTCCTTTTCAACGGCTTCATAATAGAAATCCGGCACTTCCTCATACTTTGTTTTTGCATCCTCCAAATCAGACAAGGATTGTTGATATGTTTCGTAAGCCTTGCTCAATCGCAATGAATATGTATATAGCTTGTGCTCTATGTTGTCCCTGACCTGTTTTGCCAATGCATAGGTTTCAGCAATAAATCGGTCAAGCACTGGTAATGTTTGGCCAATGGAAGTATGGAGCACCTCAAGACTCGGAATATGGGCATGTACATCACCTGCCAATCATTCCACCTCCTTTGCCATCAAACATGTTTCCGAGAATCCATAACCAGTTGGGCGTATTCCGCCAAATTTTCCATAACTTTTTTCATGTCGGGAACAGCTTCCGAAACCTGGTTTTTCGTCTTGGCAATGTATCCCTGGATGGTTTTGTATCCATCATCTTGAAAGGTAGACCCTAAAGCCTTCAGTCCGGATGAAAGTGTTTCTCCCAAACCATTGATCTGCTTTATATTGTTATTGATACTGCGCAATAATTCAATGATAGCTTGGGGAGATACATCTATTTGATCATTCACGGTTATTCCCTCCTTCAAATATTTAAGGATAGCGCGCTATCCAAAGGTTTTGCAGCGGCTCGCAACTTTTCCGCTGCTTCTTGAGCTTCCGGCAATCCTTTGATCAATTCTTCTGCCAATGTCTCGAATCGCCGCAATGCTTTCTTTGACTGATCATCTTTCATCATGGATTCCGCAGATGATAAGCCTGACTTCAATTCGTTGCAAACACTCTTCATGGATGTGCAATACTCGTCGATCTCGTCTGCAAAACGCTTCATGTCAGCCGGGTTTCGTATGGTCATATCCGACATAACAGGTTCCTCCTTGAATTCATTTTAAAATATATATGGTTTGAATGTTCTTATTTTACCGCTTCCGTCGTCATATACGGCAGTAAGTTTATCCAATCCGGCCGCATACGCTCCTCTACCCAAATAGACCGCCGAGTCGTCCATGGACATACTCAATGCAATCTTGTGCTCAAAGTTCTCAATTCGAATGAATTTGGTCTGCCGTATCATCTTTACGGATGAATAGGTGACAAAGGAAAACAAATTGTACCGCGAGCCTTTTGCAAACAGTTCTTGAATGTCCGGACGGGCATCATAGATTTGGGATGTTGTTGTCACACCCGGTGTTGTAACCAAAGGCTCGGATGGTTTCCCGTCAAAAGCATTTAACAAAGCGTCCACATCCCCGATCAGGGAATCCAATGAACTTGTTGACACACTGCCCGATCCGGCAAGATCTTTTGAAACACGATTTCTTTCACCTTGCACGGACAAATAATCTGCAATCTCCTCCAAACCCAACCAGCATATCAATATGCGCCGGTCATTGTCCGGATTCATATACTTAGACAAGTGATCCACTTTTTCGCATACAAAGGACATGTCGAAGATCAAGTCGTCATGGGAATCAAGCAGCTCTTTTAACTGTCCCTTGTATTGTCTGTATATTTCATCATCAGGGTCGGCAAACACCACAACAGATGTATTCGGTTGCCTCTTAAAAGAATATATGGTGTGCAGCAATATGCTTGCCCGAATCTCATCATCTGCACCGATGACCAATATGTTTGAGTCTGTCTTTTTTCTTAAAAAGACAAAAAAACAAGGGGCAAAGTTAATCGGTGTACCCATATAAATGGGAATCTGACGGGTCGTATCAACGCATTGCTTGTTTTCAAAATCAACAACTTCCGATTCTTCATATTCCCTTCTATTCTGACCGTCTATGATCAGCAAATCCTTTGGTACATAATTACCCTGAGCTCGAAGGTTGGCTTGCCTGATCACCTCACTGCGTTCATCTTTTGTAATGTAAATGGTCTTGTACAGATCCAGAATCATTTCTTGGTTGGAAGCAGAGAATCTTTTAAAGATCACATCTCCTTCGGTCATATTCATGAGCCTGTGATTCATGGAATCATCATATAAGTTGTTGGCCAATGCAAGGGTTGAGCGAATCTCCGGTATTTCATTTTCCATGGCAATACGGATGCTGATTTGATTTTTCCCCTTTTCCGTCAAGCCTCTTAAACCGACGCTGATGGCTTGGTCGCTAAATACGCAAGACAAACCGAATACACGGTACTCAGAAAGTATATTCTCCAATATCACTACATAACGAGGTTCATTTTGGATGGCTTGGGTCATATGATGGAATTCATCCACGATGAAAATAATGCGCGGCAAGCTGCGAACTCCATAACGTTGCTTGTATTCGGTGATGTTATTGACACCCTTGCTCTTGAATAGTTCCATTCTCCTTTGAAACTCTTCCTCTATTTTATCCAGCAAGCTGAATGTAAACTCCGGATCTCTTTCCACACCCAAAAGCTTTAAATGTGGTGGAAGGTTTTTCCCATATTCGTTAAACTCCACTTTTTTGTAGTCTACAAGCCAAAGCTCCACATCATCCGGATGGTAATGCATAATAATGGATGTTATGAGCATATGCAATGTTGTGGATTTACCGGATCCGGTTCTTCCGGACAACAAAGCATGAGCGGATTGCGATCCCCCTAACTCCAGTGATATGAGGCGTTTCATAGAATCCACCGCAAAAGGAATACGCATACTCTGTGTAGAGTCCAAAAAAGCAGGTATTCTTTGCATATCAAAGAATCTACAGAAGCGATTATCCACCTTGATTCCTTCTTTATAGGCATTCTCCACAGATTCGAGGTATAGACCGCAATTAGCAATGACATCATCAAATACAAAGTCATATGTACTCCGGTCATAATTAACGCTGGTCTTGTGATTGTTTTCTTCAACAATGACATCCGAGGTGATTGAGCCTTTGTATGGAGCAACGGATGTAAAGATGAATGAAATACCGCATTTTCTCGCATTATTCAACAATACATTCAGAGATTCCATGGCATTTCTCTCAAAGTTATTCGGGTAATCGTTGATCACAACAAAATGGTAGGGTATTTTGAAAGCATGGGATGCATTGTAGGTATATACATCCTCCACACCGGCAAGCATAGCACTGGTTTGATCCACAAAAATCTCCAATTCCCTCAAGCGCTCTGCGATATCTTCTTTTAAGGTATATACCTTCTTACAGATTTCCGATGCTGATATGGCAGGCAATTTTTGCAACAGCCCCAGGTTTGTGCCCCTTTCATTCGGGTCAATGGCTGTCAGTTGGAACGAAGACATAGGCATAAACCGAATGAGTTTCAATAGAATGCTCTGTATACCCGCCATCACAGATTGTTTTTGTTTAGGGTCATAGATGACATGCATATTCAAAGGTTCCCTCATGGAAAAAGCCAAAGGCAATGTGATGCTTTTCCCGGAGGCGTATGCCACAGGCATCCTCTCTTTGACAAGATCACTGACCATGGCCGGTAACTGAAAGGGAATCTCGACGGCACCTAACATCACCTCGGCAGGATCGGATTCAGAGGGAATATATTCCGTCCAATCCTCTGAAAATGCACCTAGAGATTCAAGCCAAGGCAACAAAGCCCGGTCCAGTCGGGGTAGTTCCGGACTGTTCAACACCTTCTCGAATTCGGACATAAGCGTACGTTCAGCATTTTCGTATTGTTGTTTGTATTGTTGCAAAATGACCGGTAATTCTTTGTCCGCACGATCTTTTTCACTTTGGAATTCTTGGTCTGCATTCGCTTTCTCTTGGGCTAAATCAGCATAATATTGTTGGCTTTCATCATGTATGAATGTACGGGCGGATTCTATTTTTTCTTTAAAGGCATTCACCATTTCGGACATGGTTTTGTAACCGTCATAATGAGCAATACGTTTAACCTGACCCTTGAAGGTAGTGTCATTGATCCTTTCCACAATCTCGGACATGGATTGAAAATCAGGTTTCTTAGGAGTTACAGCTGCTTTTGTCTTTCGAACCTTTTTACGATATTTATCCGGTATGCGTTTTTCCACCAATGAAAGATCGGCTAAAATCGCTTGAAGCAACTGTTGTTGCCCTTGAGCCTGTTTTTCGGCACCGGCGATCCGTTGGTTACGGGTTGACGCAAGCTGATTGATCTTTTCTTGGTAGCGTTTTTGAATCTCCGCATTCATCCGGGTAAAGTCATCATCTAGTTTTTTATCTTTTGAAACGATTCTCTCAAATGATGCTTTGATCCGTTCTGCCGATGCAATGTGTAATTTTGTTGTTGGAAATACAGTCATCAAAACCTCCTGATTTAGCGTTTGACATTGAGCTTGTAGTGTCCGGTATTCTCATATTGCCCCACACGAATGTATACGGTTTGGCCTTTCGCAAGGGACACGGTTAACCCGTCCCCGGAGTCTAAGTCAGATCCCGACATGATGACATCCCATCCGGAATCATAGATTGTAAGGTCCAAATCCGTACCTTCCGGCACGGTGGAAAATTCAAACCGCACATCACCGTTACTTTTTGCAGTATATTGATAGTTGTTCTTTTGATCTGTAAATTGGATGCTGTCCGTCACCCATGTATAGAATGAAATATCCAACAGCTTTTTTTGATGGCCTATGTTTAACGTATAGGAACCGGTATTCTCATATTGAATAACTTGGATATAGCATTTTTGACCTTCGTACAGTGTAACGGTCAGCCCGTCGCCTGAATCCATATCATTACCTGACTCCAGGATTTCCCATCCGGTGTTGTACACGGTAAGATACAGATCCGTACCTTCCGGTACACCGGAGAATTCAAAACGGTAATCCCCTTTGTTTTCTGCAGTAAATATATAATTGTTTTTTTGATCCTTGTATTGAATACTGTCTGTTACGGCAGACAAGTATGAAAGATCATAAAAGTTCTTTTGATGTCCGATATTGAGCTTGTAAGCTCCGAAGTTCTCATATTGCCTCACTTGCAGCGTATAGGTTTGACCTCCGTAAAGCCAGAGGGTTAATCCGTCTCCGGTATCCATATCAAAATTGGATTTGATGATTTCACCGGCGGAATTGAATACATAAAGGCTTAATTTTGTCACATCCGGTACATCGGAAAACTCAAAGCGATAGGATCCGTCGATGGACGGGTCGAATAAATAGTTGTTTTGTTGATCAATAAATTGAACACTATCCGAGACAGCAGTTAAATTTGAGATGTTGTACAAGGATTTTTGTTTTTTGATATTCAACGAAAAAGATCCTAAATTCTCGAATTGCTCCACCCATAATCGATAATTCCGGCCAAAGTCCAGTGACAGCGATATGCCGTCATCGTTATCCATGTAAATGCCGGATTCCATGATTTCTCCCTTATCATCCATGACTAAAAGTTTAAAACGTGCATTTTTTGTGACATTCGAAAATTCAAACCGATACATTCCTGTCACAGTCGGTATGAAATCATATTCCAATCTTTGATTGATTTGATCTATTTGACCGTTTATAATTTCTGCTCCGGAGTCGTCCACAATGGTAAATTCCACAGAATTAATTGCAGGAACACTCTCCGTCCCGGCATTCATTGCTCGGACTTCAAGTCCCCAAGATGCTGCCTCTCCCGGTACGGTCGTTGTGACAGAGGTTGTTACAACAGGAACCTTTGTGGTCGCAGAGGCCGTATTTTCGGGTTTTCCTACAGAAACAGGTTGTATATTCGATGCTACAGGTGCCGTATTTTCAGCAGCACTGTCTTCCGCTACTTCTTTTCTTCCGAGGGTATTCGGAAGGATGAAAATCAATGCCAAAATGATAATGGCTACAAACTTTTTCATGAAACTGTGTTTCTTTTTAAACGTAGGTTTCACAGTTTTGGGATTCACAGGAGTCGGTTTTGCAGGAGACACAACACCGGGTTTGTGCAATGTTTGAGTGACGGCATTCATCTTTTGATCCACCCTGCACCAAGGGCATTCGTAAGTAAGGCGATAATATAAATGCTGCTTGTTTACACGACACGCTTTTATCTTTTTCTCCAATCTTTCCAGGGCATGATAATATTCTTCTGCCGAGGGTCGATTTTTAGGATTCTTGTGTCCCAGGACAAAAGCACGGCGAAACAGCTCCTGCAGCTCGGCAGGAAGGCATGTTAAGGCAGGAGCATAACGGGGTATGTCAAGGTTCGAAGCGCTTGACTCTTTGAAGTAGGGGCTGATGCCCCTGGCAATGTTTTCAACCGGTTGAAAACTCGAAGATGATCCCCCGGTGGTTTTGCAAGCAAAAGGATGGGCACCGTTCATCAATACGACAAAAATCATCACCGCCAATGCAAACAGGTCGGTTTCTTTCGTGAAAGTCGGTAACGGTGCAGAAGGAAAATGCTTTCCTTGTATTTCCGGTGCAACAAATTCCGCAACACCCATACCGCATCGGTATATATATCCCGACTTATCCGTGATATGGTAGGAATCGATATCCACCAATGTCACAAGACCGGTATGTGGATCCACAAGGATATTGTCGGAGTTAAGGTCACCGATGACATGACCGATCTCATGAACATTATGTACAGCCGAAGCAATGTTTTTTGCAATGGCAATGAAGAGAGTCCAAGGTTTTCCCCGGCGGTTGTCATATACATAGATATTTCGCAGCTTTTCTTTTCCCACCACTTTGGGCATGATGTATCCTGAGAATTTGCCATTGTAGTACAGCACATCAAAAGGCCATGCATATTGCCCCAGGACACTCGGTTTAGTTTTAACCATAATGGAAAGCTTGCGTTCACGTTCCGTTGTTCGTTTGTCAGGTTGATAAATTTTGGCAACCAAAGCCGTATTGCCAATAATATTGAATACATCACCTTCTCCACCACCGGCAAAGGGCTTATCCGCAACATCCCAACTTTTACCGCTTATACCTTTGTATGTCGGCATGGATCCTCCTCATTCGTTAAATTCTTTCAGTTTTGAAAGCGCTGTATGCATTGCCTCATTGAGCTGAGCAGCACTGTTACGAATTCCGTCAAGGGTACCTGTAAGCTCATTCATTACAGCTCCATGAAAACGGACAGCATACTCGTCTTTCCATTTTAAAGCCGCTTCTTGCCATGAATTTTCTATTTGTCTTTTGATTCCGTCTGTTTCCAATGGTCATCGCCTCTGTCATGTCTTTTTTTCTTGAATAAGTGTTTCGTGAGAAAATTGTTAATACTGTTCATTCGCGAAGGAGCAACGTCGATCCGAGGAACCTCCATTATCTCAGGTTCTTGAACACTCTCCGGTTCCTCCGGACCAGGTGCTTGCTCCGGTTCCTCTTCCGGTTCTGAAAACTCCTCAGTCTTTCGACCATAGAGCTTTTCACTGTGGAAATCGGATAATTGTTGCCAATCCGGTTCGGTATAATATTCATCGGATTTGATTTCAGGTAAAATATCCGTGTTAATAATGCCTAATATGGTTTTGTCGTCCGTTACATGTTTCGTTTCATATTTGAGGAATTCTTCAATTTCTTTTTCCACAAGTATAAAATCATCTTCGGTATTGACAGACAAAATGTTCCGATCCATAAAAGGACGGACAAAACCAATGTTTATCTTTTGTTCTTGCTTTGATAAAAGCCAAGGGCAAGCAACATCATACAAGCCGTCCGTCAACAGCAATAAAGCAACTGCCGTATCCGATGCAACACCGAACATCCATTGATCCGGGCCGGACCGTAACGGCGTAACCATGTTGAATTCCTCACCTTTTTGCGCTGTGGTGAGGATGGAAAATTCACCGAAAGGGTTCAATGCGATGATTCCGCCGTCGCCGACATGACCGAACACGGTATTGGTGCCATTGTATAGGACGGTTGTTAAAGTGGTATCAAAATCACGTATATTGCAATCATCCGCATCCGCTCTCTCCTTAATTTTCTTCAATGCGGCATGGTAAGCGATTCGTAGCAACGATACAAGGCTTTCATCATGCCAAAAAGCCGGGGCATGGTCTTCGACAAACTGCAAAACCGTGGAAACGGCGATTTTTGCACCGATGTCAGAGTGCTTGGCACTTCCTAACCCGTCGGCAATCACCGCTGCCACCCAGCCGTTTTGTAAAGTTTTAACGCCGCTTGCATCTTGGCATACGCCGCCTTCTTCCCTAAGATGAGAAAAGCCGATGAGAGACAATTTATAGGATCCAATCATTGGCGTACGCCTCCACTAAAACGACATGGTTATTTTATGTAAGTCAGCCGGAGCGTCAATCGCTACAGAATTTCCGGCATTCGGATCAGAGTTACGTACAGAGGCCAAACTGCTTGATACGAATTTGAACAGTGCAGGAAAATTCAAGTTTGCAAGTTCAAAGATCCTCTCGGGATTAAATATACTTGCCATCATGCTTCTGTCGAATTTTTCAACACCGACGCAATAACCCAGAACCTTCTTCTCGTTCTCCATCTGCTTTAAGCGTTGCGTGGCAGCCAAATAGTCATCATTGGGTTTTCCATCCGTGATACAAAAAATCCACGGTCTAAAATAGGGGGTTCCCAATTCATTGTAACGAGCTTTTTGTTCCGTGATGATGTCAAGAGCCATATTCAATGCCCCACCCATTGGTGTACCCCCGCCTGCAGTCAATACGGGAGGATTCATGGAACTCACCGGTACAAAGTCCTGTTGCAATATGACGGTAGGACCGAAGGAAATCAATGCAACATCAATACAAGCCTTTGTATGCTCATCAAATGTGCTGTCATTAACTGTTTGCGATTTGAATACTCTTAAGCCCTCATTAAGCTTTCCAATTGCATTATCGTCAGCCATTGAACCGGATGTATCCAAAAGAAAAACACAAGCCACATGTCGCTCGGTGATCCATTGCAACCCGCCTGCTCCAACATCGTCAGATTGTTCCGACTTATTTTGAAATGGTTTTTGAAAAATTGCCATAAAAAATACTGCCTCCTCATTTGCATGATTGACTTATATAAAGAAAAGAATAAATTTGTGAACTACCCTATACCTGTATTATATCCCACCGAATGGGTGGTTTCAATACAGAAAACAAGAAAAAGTTGTCATAATATCGTTTGTGCAGGTATGCACCTGGGATGGTTTGCAGAAATACACCATTGTTTGTTTTCCTCGGACAATAGAAACCATTCCATATAGAACTTTTCATCCTGTTTCAAATCGGCTTTTGTGATTTGCTCCTTCATGCCGCCGACAATTCTTCCCCCCTCCGGGGCAACACACTGTATGTAGACCGGGGATTTGGGTGAACGGCCTTTCGAAGCGATCATTCCGTTTGCCGGTATGATACCGGAGTTGGTCAAATACCCTGAAATTTTATACAAGTTTCCTTCCAAACGCTCTTTTTTCATATCCATCAAGGAAAGGCGAGGGCACATTTTGGCATGATTTACTAGACAATCACCGGCTTTGGGTAAAACCTCGGTATTGGGAAAACTGATTCCATATGCATTTGCCGTTGTAATCCCCCCGATTTCCACCTTTCCCAATTGAGGATGATTAAATTCGGTCCAAGGATAAAAGAATTCGGTTCCTCTTTCATCATGGAACTTTAGAAGCTCACAAACATATTTGTTATTATTCTTGTAGAAATCTTTCGTCATGACAAAGTCCACAGTTTTGTGACCCATTTGTGTAAACCCGTTACCCAGCTCCATGGTAAAAAAGCTGATCCCCAACATGAAATGGGCAAAGTCACATGATGTTCCACCGTATCCTATTAAACGAGGGTCGGTTTCATAACGGTAGCCGCTGACCAGAAAGGGGAATCCGGTAATTTCTCCGCAGATCTCCCCAACCTTCTTCATTAACTGCAAGTCGGCAGAATCATATTGTTCATCCGGTAAGGTTCCCGGTCGGAAGATGGCATTAGAACCATTGTGGATATCCATACCGGCAAAAATATTAGGTTTGGACAAGAGAAACTCCCCGACTGCTTTCACTTCCGGTTCGCTGAAAGGATATTTACCTGCCAATCGATTTTCCGGTTGCCAGTAAACCGGGTAATTTCTGTTAAAATCCACCGTGGTTTTTTCCGGTTGATAAAAATCCCCTCCGGACCAATCATGAATCAGTCCTTCGGTATATACTTTGTAAAAAGGTCCTTTGGCATCTTTACCGGTTCTAGGCACCATTAACCGAGGATCTTCCTCACATGGCATCATGTCGCCGTCCGGGCATTCAATCCTTATTTTAAGGATCATGCCGTCTCCATTGATGTCTTGCGGTATGATATGATCCTTGATTTTATGAACAATCTCTCGACTGCGGGGTACATATTTTTGGACAACAGCCTTTTCCGTTCCGTCCGGATTGACACGAGGCACGATGTAGAAGGACAGTTCTTCCAAGAGGCTTTGGTATTGCGGATCGGAACATAACCTGTCCATCAGGTACAAGCACACCGTTGTTCCTTCACCTTCATTCGAGTGTACATTGGCTTGAATGTAATAAGCGGGCTTTTTTTCATGGTCCGTGCCCGGTGCCGACAGGATGATCAAAGGAACTTCCCTGCCTTCCAATGAGGTTGCCAAGGTTTTGGTTTCCATTGTCATCGGGTGTTCCTTGTTCAAAGCCGTAATAGCGTTCATCATTTCATCATAGCTGTAAAATCCGTCTTGTTTAATTATCATGTAATCGCCCTTTCTTAATTCAGTGAAGCTCTAACCTTCCCATTACTTCCGGGTTGTAGGCAGACAGGCATAGCCTGTACCGTATGTGGGGATTCTCCCCGGACCATTCATCCTTGATTTCCCCGGAGTCCGTTTTTATATATCGAACGATGCTAGCGGCCAAAGCAGATTGACCTCGATACCCGGGTAACCGGTCAAGATTGATCTCAAAGTCTGCAATGACCTTTTCTCCGACACATACGGTGCCATAAAAGCAATCAATGGGAAACCCAATGTAAGTATCGATATAGGGTCTTCTTTTGTTAGCAACATTCAAGTCAACCGTAAAGTTATACGGATAGCCCAAATCTCCGGCTTTGATATGCAAATATAAATAATCAGATTTGACATTCGGATTCATCCTACTGCAAACCACCTGGATCCGTAAACGGTTCTCATCTACCGACGCTGTCCACTCAAATGTTTTACCTTTTGCCGGCACATCATCATTGCAGTTATAGACAGGTGCATCAAAAGGCGTAGTCATCCGAATCAGTTGTTCTTGTTGTGTAATCAACATTCTCATTTTCGGAAAATCGTTTTCTAACAAATATTCAAGTTGCCTTACTCTCCATTCAAGCTTGCCTCTCGAGTATTTATATCCCTCACACTCAGAATGAAAACCTAACCTTGAATCCAATTGACATAATTCAACCATCTTTTTACTGAGACCTATTTCACCTTTGACAATTTCCTGCATATGATCCAAGTAACTTGTCAGTTCATCCGTTGTACCTTGGTTTTCCAAGATCCGTTCCCTCAAATCATAAAACCTTAGGATGTTAAATCCGCTTTCAAATTGGATGTCTAAGGCTTTTGCCACGCAAATATCCTTTAACCGTTGTGGATGATCCGAAAGCTCCGGCTCTATCCGGTTTAATATGTCCACACCTTGATTCCAGTACTTCGACATTTGTCTGCATAATGTGACGGCTTCTTTTAGTGTGAAGGAGCTCAAGCATTCTCCTATACTGTCTCCGCTGACCGGAAAATCCAATTTCCAAGTAGGTGCAAGAGGCTTATGGACAGGAAACAAATGAAGAGGCCAAACCACACCGTCGTGCATAGGCCCGTAATATTGGAAAACAGTATCCATGGGATAATGATCATAGGCTTTATGGAAAAGCTTCCAAGCTTGGATTACTTGCTCTGCATAAACACCCCAATCTATTTTGGCAAATCTATAGAGAAATTGATCTTGTGACTCGGTAAAGTCTTCATAAGCCAATTCCCCTGCCGCCTTGTTCATAATACCGGGATAATTGCCAAAATACCAAGATTGGATCACACTTGAGACATTTAATTCATTCATCGCCCTATACTTTTCCCACAACACTGAAGGGACCGGTACAAAGGGGATGGTGGCAACTTCATGGGAGCAACCCACTTGAATTTTGGCACCTAATGGAATACCTGCTTCTCCGGCAGCTTTGGCCATTTTTATAAATCGCTCACTAGGTCCGATATAGGACTGCCAATAGTCTCCCGCTCTCCTTATTCTGCCTAATTGTTCTTTTTCAGCGCCTGATTCAAAGTTAAACGTCAGCACGGCTTCTTTGGGCAACTTTTCCGGAATGGTATATTTCCAATCTGCAGTGGCTTGCACTTGGGGCATATAAAGCCAGCTTACAAACTGTGCGTCAGGATTAACTTCATGCATGGCGGTTAATATGGGAATATGGGTTGCCTCAAGTATTTCACCTTTTTCTTTTTGAGAACAGACAGGGCAAGGAACCTGTGTATCTGAGACTGCAGGAACACTTGACAAGCAAGAGGTTGTTCTTTCTCCGTGAGTGATACTGATCATACCGCCAAGCTTCGGAACATCAACAAATATGCTCTTTACCCCATCATATAGATATTGTTGTGCTATTCGGGAGAAAGGACAAAAGCAAATATCTCTTCCGCTTCTTGCACCTGCCACTTCCGGATGCCGAACAACCAACGGGTCTTCCGGCCCCCAAATCTTAGGTTCGATGCAAAATAAAAATATTTTTATGCCGTACTTTCTACAATGATCAATGGTTTTTTGAAGTTTACATAACCGCTTCACCCGATCCTTTCCATACTCCGGTACCAAATCAGTTTTAACCAAGTCACGAAATTCCGCTGTGATCCAAAGGACATTGATTCCTTCATGAGAAAGGCGGTTGAGATATTCGTTCGAATAATAGTCAATTTCATCCATTAATTCATCCCGATTAAAAGGAGGTCGTTTGATGGGACCAAAAAAGCAACGGGAAATCCGGTTTCTCATCCATGGTGTACGCTTTATACAGCCTAAAGTCAGAAACGGTCCCTCGGATCGTAGTATAAGATCCTCCAAAAAGAAGACACCCCTTCTTATACCTTCGGTATCTCCCGAACGAATGGTGATACAGGTTTGTTCAATATCCATACAATAGCTTTCATAACAGCCAAATTCTTCTTTTATTGCACGGATTGTGATGTCGGAATCATCTTCGGAGCTTGTTTTTATGTAGATGCCAATATCTTTCATAAAACGCTCTAAATCCTGCCAAGCAGTATCCAACAAACCTTCAGGATCCGGGAAACCTTTGTGTATGACAATACCGGATCGAAGATCCAATTCACCGGGGTTGGGATAAAAACGTGTCCACAAAGGCTTACGGTGAAGTTCGGACTTTAGTTCGTCAATAAATGCCCAATCACGGGGGCAACTGTTTAGAACAGGTTCCTTCTCATTAAACATGGATGAAATACCACTTGCCATTTCCTTATTTCTCATAAAACCATTTCTTTGGGATCAATGCCACTCGTAAATCGATCACATCCTGCATTCTCCAAGTTGGCAGATATTCACAGGTCCAATAGTTGATGACAGCTTTATCATCGGATACAAATCGACATCCGGGGTTTGAAAATGCCTTGTCAGGATCAGTCTCGATGTCTTTTACGCATTCCCACGTACGGCCGTTATCCTTGGATATAGCAGCCGTCAAGGGGCTTCTTTTTCCATAATGGGATATAAAGGAGGGGTCATAAGGGCTGTTGTTCCAGATCATCAATAAATCATCCGTTCCGGGGATCCGTGTCAATTCGGGACATGATTCCGGTGTTCGCAATCCGGTGGTTTGAGGTTTTGACCAGGAAACACCTTCATCCGTTGATTCAGACACGAATAAGGAGCCCAATTGATTGCGCAAAACCATTAACACCCTGCCGTCACGGGTTTGCTCCACATGGGGTTCCATAGCTCCCCGCATGGGAAGAGACACTTGATTGATTCTTGCCATGTCAATCCGTCATCGTCACTGTATAGCACCGTGCCCTGTGCATTGGGGCTTTGAGGTAAAAGAAGCCTTCCGGAACGCAACCGTTTGACCACTGCATTGCATAAGCTGTATTCCATGTTCTTGGCAAATTCGGAATACAGAAAGAATGTATTACCTTCATCAATGGATTTGTATGCAATCATGGTGGTGGTGCGAGGTT
>CALCRE010000255.1 GCA_937894465.1 uncultured Clostridia bacterium | reverse complement strand
TCTATAATCTGGTATATATGGTTCTCTAGTTTTCTAGGGTTTAGCAATTACCTATAGTTATAATTTGAAATAGGGGAGGATTACTCCTCCACTTTATTTTCCGTATGTTCTTCCTCGTGACCCGTGTTTACCTTGGCTTCCGCTCTTTTTTCAAGAACCAAGTCGGTATATTCGGATTGATGCTCTTGTTGATCATCGGCTTTCACAGTCTCTTCCACGGCAAAAACGAAATTCGGGTCATAAAATTCCTTTTGCTCCAAATTAGGCGTTTTTCTTCTTCGATAGATAAACAACGCACCGAAAACAATAACAAATGCAATAGCCAACAATTGGGATATTCGAAAAGATCCCAACATAAGGCTGTCGGTGCGCAACCCTTCGATCCAACTTCTTCCCAATCCGTAAAGAATCATGTAACCGAAAAAGACTTCTCCGTCTACCTTTTTATTCTTACGCAACCATAATAACAAGAAAAAAGCACCCATATTCCATAGGGATTCATATAAAAAGGTTGGATGAACCGGTAATTCCGGATTTACCTGCATTCCTTGGGAAGCCAAAAGACCTTGTTGATTTTCAAGATAGCTTCTGATCCTGTTTCCGGTCATACCCCATGGTAAATTGGTGTTCACACCGAAAGCTTCTTGGTTTACAAAATTTCCCCACCTTCCGATGGCTTGGGAAAAAGCAAAATATGGTGCGGCAAAATCAAACACTCTCAAAGGAATCATTTTTTTCTTTTTGCATACGAGATATGCTGCTCCGAAAGCACCGATTACAGCTCCGTAGATGGCCAATCCGCCTTGTCTGAAATTGAAAATCGCTCCCAGGTCGTTTTTAAAGGTCTGCCAATCGAAAATGACATAAAACAATCTGGCACATATGATGGCAATCGGTGCACAAATCAGTACGAGATCGTACAAATCGTCCTTTTTGATTTTAAATTTCCTTGCAGAATATCCGGCCATAATCAATGACAACATGAATCCGAAAGCAATGAATAAACCATACCAATAAATGGGTACTCCGAATGGTGTAAATGCTACCCTATCAACATATAACGTTAAACCTCCGAACAGATTCGGAAATTGAATAATTCCCATTTTCGCACTCCTCCCGTATTGATTCGTCTCTTTCGTTCATTATAACATAAACATGCTTTATTCATCATCTTTTAATGCAAAGGCAATATCTTTCTTGATTTGTTCCACTAATTGATCATACTCGTTAAATCGCATCTCTTCCCTGATCTTGCGTTTGAATTCGATTATAATTTCTTGATCGTACATGATTCCGTCAAAATTCGTCAAATGGGTTTCTATGGTCACCGGGTTATCATCCGACACGGTAGGTTTGATCCCGATATTCGTCACCGAGCGATACTTTTTACCTTTATAAAAAGTATCGGTAATATAAACACCTCTTTGGGGCAATAAGTACCTTTGATCCGGTATGATGTTTGCCGTAGGTAATCCCAAGTCGGTACCAAGTCTTCTACCCGGTGTCACGATCCCGGTCATGGAATAGCACCGCCCCAGCATTTCGTTTGCTTTGGGGATATCCCCGTTGGAAATCAGGTTTCTGACTGAAGTGCTGCTGACCACTTCACCTTTAGAAATAACAGGAGGGATAACGATGACATCAAAGCCATATCGCTCACCTTCTTCTTTTAATAAGTCGGTGTTTCCCTTTCCTTCTTTTCCGAAGAAATAATTAAAACCGGTGACAATCAATTTTGCATTGAATTGTTTGACCAATATATCTCGGATGAAACTTTTGGGCTCAATGTCAGCAAAGGCTTGGTCAAAGACGCCGAAATAGATGTTATCAACACATGCAGCCTGTAAAATCTCGATTTTCATTTCATTGGTTATGATAAGAGGTACCGGCTTTTCCGGTTCCAAAACATTGGATGGATGATGTTCAAAGGTGTAGATCCAAGAAATCAAGTTCCGTTTCTTGCAAGCATCAGTCAATGTGCCCACTAATCTCATATGACCTTTGTGCAACCCGTCGAAGTTTCCTAGTCCTAAGCCGCCTGGTTGTTTCGAAAAATGATGAGGATTTTTTCTCTCGTAATATACTGCCATATGTTAACCTCTTATATAAACGGATGACAAAACAATTTTTTACCCTTTAAATAACAAACCGATTCCTCTGCAATGAGTTCTCCCATACCGATAAATCCGTGTTCTTGCATATTTACAGCTACTGTTTGTCTTTCTTCTTTTATATTCTTGTCTATAATAAATTTCTTCCCATTGAGATAATCTTCTGCCTGTTTTTTATTCAACTCCACTTTCTCGTATTTGGAAAACAAGTCAGCCACAGGTAACAACGCCTTTTCCGCCGAATCCTTCAAATCTTCAAATCTTATGGCATCTTCAATACGGTAAGGGCCGGACTCTGTTCGGATCAGATTTCCCATGCAACCACATGTGCCTAATGCTTGTCCTATATCCCGACACAAACTTCTTATGTAAGTGCCTCTTGAACAACGAATGACACTATTAAACCGGGACACTTGATATTCATTGTCATCCTTTTTTACTATATAACGATAACCTTCCTGAGGCATTATGGATATGGAATGTACGGTGACCTTTCTTTTGGGAACAATGATTTCGGTATTCCCTTGCCTGGCGTATTCATACAGTTTTCTTCCCTTAACTTTGACCGCAGAATAAGCAGGCGGCAATTGATATAAATCTCCCGTAAAGTCCGACAAACAATCCATAAATCGTTGATAAGATATGTCATAATCCGATATACAAGTGATCCGCCCTGATAAATCATCGGTATCCGTACCGAACCCTAGTAAGAT
>CALCRE010000254.1 GCA_937894465.1 uncultured Clostridia bacterium | reverse complement strand
GTCGTTTTATTGTCAGCGAGAATCGTTACGATCTCATCGGTCATGATTTGAATGGCTTCTTTTAAGGTCATAATGATCCTCGCTTTCTCATTACTATTTTTTAGTTTTTTATTCTTACAAAGTCAACACAGCCTTTGCACCGGTTAGGTCTTCGTTTTCTATGGCCTTTTCCTAGTTACTTTACTATTTCAAATACATACCGCTTAACTATAATATTGCGCCTGTGCATTCCACAACTCATAGTATTTACCTTCCATGTCAGCAAGTAAGGTATCATGATTGCCTCGTTGGATTAACTCACCTTCATGAAAAACTGCTATGTCATCACAGAAGCGACAGGATGATAAACGATGCGAAATATATATAGCGGATTTATCGCCAATAATTTCATTGAACTTTGAATATATCTCAAATTCAGCAATAGGGTCGAGCGCAGCGGTAGGTTCATCGAGTACGATGAACGGAGCATTCTTATATAAAGCTCTCGCAAGTGCGATTTTTTGTGCTTCGCCACCGGATATTTCAACACCATCTTCTTCAAAATCCTTATAGATCGGAGTATCCAAACCTTTTTGCATTTCCTTTAATCTGTCTTTGAATCCTACTTTCTCCAAACATTTTACCACTTGCATCTTGTCATATTCAATAGACGACGCCACATTCTGACCTATCGAAAAAGAAAAAAGTTTAAAGTCTTGAAATACCACAGAAAATACACCGAGGTATTCATCGTAATCATATTTTTTTATATCAATCCCGTTGAGCGTTATTTCGCCCTCGGTAGGATCATATAAACGACATAATAATTTTATCATAGTAGTTTTTCCGCTTCCATTCATTCCGACTACCGCCATACGTTGACCTATTTCAAATTTCAAATTTATGTTTTTCAATACATATATATCGGAATTAGGGTATTTGAACGATACGTTATGAAACTCTATCTCATAATCGTTGTCGGCACGCTTTTCGGTCGTAAGTGTCCCGTGATATTTTTCATATGGTATATCAATATAATCGTATAAAACTTCAAGATATGCGTTATTTGTCCTGAGTGTATTGAAGCTGTTTAAAAAACCAGTCAATCCCCAACTGAATTTATTGATAGCATTGATATATTTGAATAAATCGCCCAAACCAATAAGACCACATATCGCCCGTACACCTATAAATATATAGACAAGACATTCTATTATCAAAGAAAAAACAGTATTTATATTTAAATATTTACTTTGATTACGCTCCATCTTGGAGAATATTAGTTCGAAATTTTTAAGTGTCTTCTTATAATTTGTCATTATCATTTGTTTTTGGTTATATAACCTTATGTCTTTACCGGCATGATAACTATTTATATAACTGCCCAAAATATAAACTAATATTCTGTTCTGCGGAATCGCTTCGCTCCATATTTCATGGGTCTTTACTGTGCTTACCGCGTTGAAATATATTGTAATTAATGTGTTTATCACGATAAATATTAACAATATTATAGAACTTAACGAAGAAGTGATTACATTAATAAAACTATTTTGCGGAGTTGTACTATAAATAGTAAATGCCTTAAAAGTCACAACGATAGATGTAATCATTGTAATAATTCCGCTGACTGCGTCCCTGCTTTGATAAACAAGTTTCCAAATTCCCCCTCCGCTGCCTACATTGCGAATCTCATCTATTCGCTGTCTTTTTATATGAATTTCGGGATTTTCTACACTACTGTAATCCATGCCAAGCGTTTTATTATTTAGATACATTTTGAATTTATTCTCGAAAATTTTGTTTTTTACAGCTATCACATGAGATATAACCTGTTTTACCTGTTGTATAGTAAAACTTAAAATCACTGTAATTATTACTAAAAAGTATATATGTCTTACATTATCGCCGCGCGATAATGCATTCAGTATTTCAGCGCTCATGAGTATATTGATAAAGGGATATAATGATTCAAGAACCGCACTTATTATGTTCAGTGGGATTAGAAGTTTATCAATAGAGAAAATAATTTTATATCCCCGTGAGAGAATTTTAAAATCCTTTTTAAGTTTTTTCATAAGACGCATCCTCCCTGTAATAATGACTTTGTATATTGAATATTTCCGCGTATTTTCCATTTAGAGCCATTAAATTGTCATGCGACCCTGTTTCGATTATATTACCTTCATCTAAAAGGAAAATGCGGTCACAGAACTTTGTGCTAGTCAAACGATGTGAAATAAAAATTGAGGTTTTATTTTTAGAGAAACTATTATATTTTAAATACATATCGTTTTCCGCAATCGGATCAAGAGCCGCGGTTGGCTCGTCGAGAACTAACAGAATACCGTCTTTGTATAGCGCACGGGCTAGAGCAAGTTTTTGCTTTTCACCGCCTGATAATTCAGTTGCATTCTCAATAACGCTTTTAATTAACAATGTATTGTATCCCTCAGGAAGACTGTCAATCTTATTTTGTAATCCGGCAAATTGGCTTGCCTGCATCAATTTATTCATGTCTATATCATATTCTTCACATAAAGCTATGTTTTGAGCAATTGAGGTGGGAAAAAGGTGAATATCTTGAAAGACCGGAGATATAATCGAATAATATTGATCTCTGTTGTATTCGTTGATATTTTTGCCATTAATTCGGATACTGCCATGCGACGGTTGATACAGACCGCATATTAGTTTTATAAGCGTCGTTTTTCCTGCTCCGTTGCGTCCCACTATTGCTATCTTTTCGCCCTTTTTAATCATAAATGACAGGTTTTTTAAAGCATAATTTTCAGATTTGGGATAAATGAAACTCACATTTTCAAATACTATATCAACTGCTGAATCAGGTATATCTGCACCTTTCCCCCTGTTAGATTTGTCCGGTATATCTAAAAATTCACGAAGGTGACATATAGATAGACTTGCATTATTGAGTTGACTTAGGCTATTGATCACACCCATTATAACTCCTGAAAATGTTCCTATTGCCGAAAGATAAAATACAGCGTCAGCAATCATAATTGTTCCGTTGGAAACTCCATTAATTATATAAACCCATATAATGACGTTACTAATAACTAGTTGGGTAATCGCTATATTTATGTCATAATAACAGAACGATGCTTTCTCTGATTTCTTATACCATTTGGTTCGCTCTTTCAAAGCATCGGCAAATATTTGTTGCAACCATGGTTTTAGATTGTAAAGCCTTATATCTTTTGCTCTGCCAAACTCGCCTGAAATATATGTCACATGGTTTAATTTTCGATCAAGCGGAGCATAGTTTTTGGCGTTTCTGTAATGCCACTTACCTCCGGCTCTGTTGAAAAGATATTGAATGAGTGTCAATATTGTTATCACAAATAATAATAATGGATTTAACGTTGTTATAATTGCCGATAACGCAATAATACTTATTATGTTTGTTGCTACATCTACCAGTATATTAACAATGTTTTGTGTTGCTGAGTGAGGAGTCATAATCGATCCAAATGCTTTCTGCATCTTATTTAACCCGTCAGGGTTCTCAATGTTTTCATAATCAACATCCATATTTTTGTGATTTAACATATTTGTATAGTTGAAACGAATTTTATCTTGCCTCCATCGTATTTTTGCAGATATCATATTGTTAGCTATTTTCAACAACAATACGATAACTATAAACACAGAAAGTAGAATGATAAACTTTCCGAAATCCGAATTATTCTCTATTAAAGAAATCACAAGACTGATTATGTAAAGACCGGATAATTCGAGTACAACTTTCAAAGGAGCTTGTGCAATACATAAGAACACAAGTTGTTTATCCCAATTCCACAAATTAGTTATGGTAAAAGCGATATTTTGCCGTGTTGTGTATAAAGGCTTTTCTTTATCGTTCTTTTTCTCCATGATATTTCCACCTCCACGGTAAAAATATATCACGTTCTACATAGCTTTTAGTGTCTTTTACGTGAATTACCGATTTTTTGACCTGAGATGTAAAATTTCTTCCTCATAGCGGTAACATTACTTCAGAAGTGAACGCGCCATCCTCATCTCGGCGTTTGATGTAGCCTGCGTATTTATTAACTATTTTATCCACCCTCATAAGACCAAATCCATGGTTTCCACCTTTACTGCTGAGATACCGCCCGTCTTGTTTTTGTATCTTGCAGCCCGACGTATTTGTAACAGATAAATATAGATTGTCTCGTTTCAAATCCATATAAACTCGGATAAACCGTAACGCTTCATCGTCAATCCGTAAACATGCTTCAATAGCATTGTCAAGTAGATTGCCAATAATAATGCACAAGTCTATTTCCGATATTGTTATGTTTTTCGGCACGACAGCTTTTGCGTTTATAGATATTTTGCGGTTTTTCGCAAGAGATAGCTTTGAGTTAAGAATAGCGTCAACCATTACATTGCCGGATTTTATTAGGGTATCAACGCTTGATAGGTCAGTTTCAAGTAAGTTGAGGTATGTGTCAATTTTATCGTTCTCATCGAGGAAACGATAAGCTTTCATAGTTTGTATGTGATTATGGTAATCATGCCGCCAACCGCGAAATTGCTTGTAAATATTCTCGACTTCAGTAACGTGCTTTTCCATCAAGTCGTTTTGAAAAGCAGCGATTCGGCGGTCTATCGCACCGCGAAAAATATAATCCCAAAGCTTCATGACACTCACCCTTTAATTATAATTAATGAAAGCTTGATTAGCGGCGTCGTATAGATTGCGTGACAATGGAATCTCATGCCCGCTACTGAGTACTATGGTCGTTTTCGTTACCCGCATGACGTGCTTAATGGAAACGATATATGAGCGATGACACTTAAAAAAACCTTCACCCAAAAAATCTTCCATATCTGATATTCGCATATGAAATTCTTCTTTTCCCTTTACAAGATATACATTGACCGTATGCGATATGACTTCTGCATATAAAATATCGTCCGCACTTATTTTTATATCACCACCTGCTTTCGGTAAAGTGATCAAACGAGGTGTTTTACGAATACGCAACAAGGCTTTGTCGAGTACCTCAAATAACTTAGCTTCTTTGATGGGCTTCATCAGATAATGCAATGCTGAAACATCATAACCCTCAGAGATAAAGTCCGAATAGCCTGTAATAAAAATGATTTGCAAGATTTCGTTGTCCTGGCGAATATGACGAGCAAGTTCTATGCCGTCCATTTTTTTCATTTGGATGTCGAGCAATAAGATGTCAACCATTTTGTTATTATCGCAAGCAAATAAAAAGCTCTCAGCGCTCTCGTAACCTGCCAAACGCATAGCAACACAGCGTGCTTTTGCCCATTTACGGACAAGTGCGGTTATGTATGCTATTTCGATATATTCATCGTCGCAGATAACTATGTTAATCATACGTTGTCTTTTGGCTCCTTGGCGTTCTAGCATTTATTTATCGGTGCGAAAGTCATATCCAACGCTCCGAATATTTCTCTTGGCTCATATTATATTTATCGTGCGTATAATGGATCTATTTTAGCATACTCTTCTTTACTCATCCTGCATCTAAACATCCCCTTGCTCCTCCGTAATCTCATACTCCGTCAGAACAAGGATATCAAAACGGAACCGTTAAGATATATAGTCGTTTTATTGTCAGCGAGAATCGTTACGATCTCATCGGTCATGATTTGAATGGTTTCTTTTAAGGTCATAACGATCCTCGCTTTCTCATTACTGTTTATTAGTTTTTTATCCTTACAAAGTCAACTCGGCTTTTGCACCGGTTAGGTCTTCATTTTCAATAATCTTTTCATAAAACTGTTTTTGCCAGCTTGCAGCTGCAAGGCTGTCGAAATACATCAATGTAAACTTGTATCCGGCCAATGCCCACTTGTAACTTGTACAACCTTCATTTAACGCTTTCAATTCTCTTGCAATACGTTTACAGCTTACTTTGTCTTCTTTGGCAGAGGCTTGTGCATACTGTAAAATCATATGGTAGATGGTATACATATCCACACCGTATTCCAAATGTGTTTTCAATTGCTTCACCCGTTCTTTGAGTACATCATCATTGATGGTTTCAAATAGTTCATAAGTATCTGCATATGACTTTTTCAACAGTTCATAACCGGATAGAAAATCAATACCTGCATTCGGATCATCTAAGATCGTATCATATTGCACATGCTTTGACACAAATGGTTGCTCTTTTGTGACGTTCCTTTTAAATGCATTAATCTTTCCGTCCACAAACTGATAATGGAAAATATATTTGCAGTTTTCCAAAGCTTTTTCCACTTGCTTCAATATCTGTTTGACATCCTTTGCTTTTTCTTTGTAGAACGCATTCAGCATTTCGCCGATAAATGCAAACGAATCCAAATTTGTGTCCCACATCAAAGCAGCATAAAGATTGTTGTTGATGATTTTTACACCCCAACTGTCCGAGATCATGTGCATAAAGTTAAAGTGTTTTGCTCCCCACTTAAAATAATCCGGCATGTCTTTTGCAATACGATCTGCTAACACCACAGGGATAGATGCAAATGAACTTACGTTGAAATATTCACCGATCACCAAGTCCCCTCGGTAATATCGATCTTCCTTTACAGTCCATTCCTTGATCCTGTCTGCTAATTCAATGTTTGCTTCAGTACACTTCTCGTCAAACAAGTCATGCACATAACAACGTTCTATGGTAAACAGATTCACAGTGATCATGTCATAATCGAAGTCATCCGGTAAGGGTTGATCCGGTCCCGGTAACGTTTCATGATAAGCCGGAACAATCAGAAGAATATCTCTTTTTAACAAGCCTTTCTTCGTGGCTTCTTTAATCGCTTTCGACAATTTATATGCCACAACCAAAATTTGTCGGGTGTAGTTCCCCATCTTGGCACATTCTTCGCATTCACACCATTTCCCGTTATCCAAAGGCCATATATTGATAAAATCTGTATACTGAAGGGAACCGGATATAATGGAATTCAAGTAGTTCTTGCAAAATTCATTCACGGCATCTTCATTGGACATGCAAAAATTGTTTCCGGTATAGTAACCCTTTTCTTGATTTCCTTTGGAAACACCTTGTTCACGTTTTCCGTTCCTTAAGGCAAACCATTCCGGATGGGTTTCAAAATAGGTTTTAGGAGCTTCTCCTTTTGCAGGAATAAAATTCGGATCCGGCTGATCCGGAGGAAGATATTCATACATGCCCTGATGCCCGCCTCCGGTTAACTTGATACCAAGCTTTTTAACAAAGTGGTTGTTGTTCACATGCAATGACATATAGTCCAAACGATTTGCAACTGTCCATTCTAAAAATTGCTCATTTGAATCATCCGAGTAAGAGCTTAAAAAACCTCTTGTTTTGTAATCAGGTTGCTCAACAATGGTTTCCTTTAATGGAACCATCCCAACAAGATTCGGAATGATAAAACCTTGTGCATCCGGTGATATGAATGCAAAGCCTTGAAGTTTCAGGTAATGATACATGGCATACAAAACCGCTATTCTGGAATTGCCATACAAGAGTATGGTTTTAGAATCCGGCCAAGCTTGAATTACATAACCGTCTTTTGAAGTTAGCTTCTGAATTTCTTTGTTTTGATCCAAACCCAAACCTGTCGGTAACGATTCTTTTGTCATTTTCCCTGTAATAACAATGGAACAACCGGCTTTACCGATATCCTCCGGTCCGTCAGCTAAGGATATGTTTTCAATTCCCGCTTTTGTCAAGTAATCATAAAGTTTGTAAGCGGCAAAAGACTCGGTACATATGTCACACAAGGGATTATTCTTATCCCACCAATCAATGGATTTCTCAGCAAATGCCGCTTCACGTACAGATGAATAGGACCCATGGTCGGCATAAATTTTTATACTCATTTTCATTCTTTCCTCCTATTTATGTGGATTCTCAAAACTGATCAAGTCGCATTGGTAACCCTTTTCATAACCGTCTTCCTTTTTAGCCGGTATCCATGGGCAGGTATAGATCCGCCCTTTCGGATGTACTGCTATGGTTTGTGTATTACTAGGATATCGACCATCCTCAAGCCTGATGACACCATGGTCGGTCAGTTTTCCGGTTGACAAATCATAAGTGGTTAATGTAAGGTATCCGTCCATATGAAGATTCACAGCTTTTTCTTTACTTTTCTCCGGATTTTGAAAACCGGTTATGTAGTGCAGTATATTATCGTGATTCGGGTCTTTGGCCAACGTCATATAGCCATATCGGAAAAACTCGTACATACCCTCTTTGATACATACTTCGTTGCAGATACGAGTAATGACTTCCAATTTCTTGTTTTTTGGATTAAAAGAAAATAAATACCCGGATTTGCCATGCACTCCGTAAAATTGTTGATGACCTTCATGCCAAAAAATACTTCTCCAATTGTACCCTTGATGCCCTCCTATGTGAGGCTCCCAAAACCCGAAAATGTCTTTTTTCATGGAGGCCCAAGTGATCGTGCCGTTTTTTTTTGTGTCATAGTCCATCATTAAGATCTCTCCGTCCGGGTTTGTAAAATAAACATTTCCGGTTTCAGGATCTATAGCGGCCATACGACACAAGCAAAAATAATTGTCTCCTGCACCGATTTCACCACCTCGAGATACTTGACCGTAAATTTCGGTCCTTTTGGTATTGATATCATAAGTCATCCATATACCTTTAGGCCAAGTCAAACAATAAATCATCCCTCTTTGGGCATCCATGTTGGCCATAATGATACCTTCTTCTGCAGGAGCGGATGTTAAAACAGTGAATCTTTCATCTTTTTTATCATACTCGATGATCTTGCCTCCGGGATATGGGGTATAACCTTCCGGTGGCGGTGCGGGTTCTTCCTTTCCGTCATTTCCTTGGTAATATCCGTAATGAGTGGTGATATAGATTTTATCTTCTGTCTCCATAAACGGAGTGTGAGATTTCCCTTGCGGCAAGGATTTTTTACCGGTCTCCCCTGTCACATCTCCTAAATCGGCAAAAAAGGACAACCGGTTTGCTTCCGGGTCATATCGATATATCCTGCCGTGGGTGTCAATATCATGGGAGCTGATGGTATAATACACTAGCCCGTCACTTAACACCGAAAGAGAATAAAAATTCGAGTCTCCTTTTTTAAAACCGGATGAGTGTAAAACCGCTTTGATTTCATTTCCAATCATAACCGTCCTCCTCGTATGATTCTATGGCTTTCGTTTATTCAGCGATTCCCGTGGCGAAACCGTGGTATTCATCCAAAAACCATTCAGCCACTTTTGCCATGAGCACTGAAATATCCTTGCCCTTAAATGAAAAGGTCACCTTCAGTGTGCCAAGATAAATATCTGTGATATAGACCAACAAGTTTAACTTGTGTGGCTCCACCCATGCAGCTGATGAAAGACATTTGTATGGTGTTTCGGATGGCACTCCTATCTGATCCATGAAATAACCGGTTTGAGGAAAATGGCCATGCACTTTTTTACCGAAACCAAAACGCAAAGTCTTATATCCTGATGCATTTTCATATTCCCAAACACCTTCGTCTTCTTCAAACAAAAATCTCATACGGGTAATCTTCATGGGATTCTCAGACATTTCATACCATTGTCCGTTAATATTTTCTGATAGCGGAGAAGACTGTTCCCCGTCTTGAGGTAGAATTTTTAGTGTCTTTATTTTTTCCTGTAAAGCTACATAGGATTTCGGGTCTTCCGGTAGAGGATGATCGGCGATTTCTTCATACAAGATCTCGAACAATTCCTGTATACCGGCACCGGTAGCGCCCGCACCTTGTGTGTCGGAAATGCAGGTGAATATGAAATCCTTATCCGGATAACAATAAGCCAGTTGACTACCCATTCCTCTAAATGAGAAACCGTTGTTTTTCTCTCGCCATATTTGGTAACCGTATCCCGGATGTCCTCCGAGAGAATTATCAATTTGCTTGGATGTCGCTTCTTGGATATATTCCTCGGAGATTAATTGCTCATCCTTCCAACGCCCTTTATTCATACAAACATAAGCTAATTTGGCCATATCCTGCAACTTGCACAACACACCGGATCCACCCCAAGAGGTTCCCTCGGGGGTCTTAATGCATCGGGCTTCCTTTGTAAATCCTATAGGATCAAGCAACTTAGGTCGCATGTACTCTAGGAAAGGAACACCGCTGATCCTTTCTACAATGGTATTGAGTACCACGGTTGCAGCGGTATCATAACTAAAGATGGTTCCGGCAGGATGAGACGGTTCCATTTTGAAAAATGTGTCCGCCCAGTCCTTGTCGTAGCGACAATATGAATTGCGTGAATGGGGAGTAGCCATCATCAAAAGATCCCGTACAGTAGCGTCTACCAGATAACGATGAAGATTTTCCGGTACCTTATCAGGAAAAAACTTTGCTACTTTGTCGGTCAAAGATAATTTTCCTTGGTCAATCAATAAGCCGACGGCCAAAGATACGAAACTTTTACTGACTGAATACATTCTATGAATACTGTCTTTATGATATGGGGACCAATAACCTTCGGATGCAACCAAGCCGTGACGCAACAGTAGGAAACCGTGCATACAGGTACGATCCCTGTCAATTCCCTCAAGAAAACGAAGAATCGCCTTCGATGGGATGCCTACACTTTCAGGTGAGTTTGCCTGCGAAAAAAGTTCATTCGTTAACATAATGCTACCTCTTTCCTAGTTAGTGTTCTCTGTTATTGTACACTACACAAATACTATATGTCGATAGTCATTCCGTCATAAGAAACCAAAAATCCTTTTTCCAAAGCCTTAGGAACCAGTTCGTCATAAATCAGACTCCCGTTATGAGAAAAATGGTGCAAACAAAATGTCGTATTTTTATTGGCACATCCCATATCCGTCAATCTCTCTTTCACTGTCACACAGGTATCAAATCCCATATGTCCTCTTTTACAATCTATTAGAATGCATGTACAATCCAGTGATACAAAATCAAAACCTGTAATGTTTTTCTCTAAATAGTTCCATGTTTCTTCTGTAAAATACCCGGTATCATTCGCATAAAGCAATTTCTTGTCGCCTTTTTCAATGATATAGATGACAGGATCAGAATGTGCGGAGTGATCGGCACGAAGAGGAGTTACAGTGTATTCATCTACAGCAAAGGGCACAAACGGTGTAATGGTTTGAAATGCAGCTCTACGATTCTCAGTAAATTTTACCTGTTCAATAGTACCCTTTATTTGAGCTCCCACCCCTTCGGTTCCATAAAAGGTCAAGCATCTTTCCGGAAACAAATGTGCAAATACCCCTCCCCGCATTTCAATATCTGCAGGATACAAGTGATCACTGTGATTATGGGTGATCAAACAATGTTGAATGTTTGCCAAGTCCAACCCTTGGTACAAAACATGCATATATGTATCCGCAGGAAAATCAATTAGTAATTTGTCATCCACAACAGCTTGGGAGCGTGTTCGAATATTTTTTCCTCCGGCTTTCCTTGCCTTTTTACACGCCTCACATTGACAGAACATCGCAGGCCATCCTTCAGCTGCAGCAGTTCCTAAATATTTAAATCTCATGGTGTAACCTCCGTCATATAATGTCCTC
>CALCRE010000253.1 GCA_937894465.1 uncultured Clostridia bacterium | reverse complement strand
GCATCTGGGATATCGTATGGCAACAGGCCCTTTTGCTTGTGTAATTGCATACCGGAGCATGTGCTCTAAATCGTTGTAATCAGCGGCAGCGAGTATTGTTATATTAGGTATATGCATTAAAAATGAAACGTCATAGATGCCGTGGTGGGTCTCCCCGTCCCCTTCTGCAAGACCGGCGCGGTCTATGGCAAATATAACATGTAAGTTTTGAAGAGCCACATCGTGAAGCAGTTGGTCATAAGCTCTTTGGAGAAATGTCGAATAAATGGCCACAACCGGAATAAGGCCTCCTGCTGCTAATCCTGCGGCAAACGTGACTGCATGTTGTTCGGCGATTCCAACATCAAAAAACCTGTTTGGAAACTTTTTTTCAAATCGATCAAGACCTGTACCTTTGGCCATAGCGGCACTAATGGTCACGATCAAAGGATTCTTTTCAGCTTGACGAACCACCTCGTCTGCAAATATGTCGGAATATTTCATGTTCTTGGAACTACCGTTTTTTTCACCGGTAGAAATACAAAAAGGAGCAACGGAATGATAATCGTCCGGACATTTTTCTGCAAAAGGATATCCTCTGCCTTTTTGAGTAGCAACATGAATAATGACAGGTGCTTGAATTTCGCTGACCGATTGGAATGTGCTGATCATTTTGCGAATATTATGTCCGTCAATGGGTCCGATATATTTGAAACCGATGTCTTCAAAAAACACACCGGGCATCATGGCATATTTGACAGTGCTCTTTAATCTTTGGATCAATCGGACAATGGGCTTTCCGATTAACGGAATTTTTTCCGTCCAAATTTTTACGTGTTTATCGGCTTTGATGTAGGACTTGGTGGTTCTTAAGCGACTTAAATACTTTGACAAACCTCCTACATTTTTAGAAATGGACATTTCATTATCATTAAGAATGAATATGAGATTTTTATTGTACCTTCCGGCATTGTTTAATGCCTCGAAAGCCATTCCTCCGGTCAAAGCACCGTCTCCGATGACGGCTATCACTTTGTAATCCTCATTTTTAACATCTTTAGAAACTGCAAACCCCAAACCTGCTGACAATGAAGTGCTCGAATGTCCCGTATTAAATGTATCATATATGCTCTCTTCCCGTTTCGGAAATCCTGAAATTCCGTTGTAACACCGGAGAGAATCGAATTCATTACGCCTTCCTGTGATCAGTTTATGTGTATAGCATTGATGACCTACATCCCATATGATTTTATCGTTAGGGGTATCAAATGCAACATGCAATGCTAGTGTCAATTCCACAACACCCAAATTGGACGCTAAGTGACCACCTTTTGCAGATGCTGTTTTAATTATGATTTCTCGGATTTCATGAGCCAATCGGTTTAGCTCATCCGGCTTTAATTTTCTTAAATCTTTCGGATCATTTATATTATCAAATAACATTTTCAGTATGTTTTCCAATCTTTATGCTCAATCTCTCGTTTCTTATGAACAGGTTCATTTTCCTTTGTTGCATTATATCACTTTTTGTTTGTACAAAACCATCGAGGTTATGACAAGAAATACCCTAGAAACACGCCTAACAAAGCACCGACAAGCACCTCTACAGGTGTATGTCCGATCAGCTCTTTTAGTTTTTCTTCCACATTAATATTATGCTCTTGGGAGAAAATGATCTTATTCAGGACTTGTGCTTGTTTACCGGCAGCTCTTCTGACACCGGTTGCATCGTACATGACAATAATAGATACCGCTGCAGTCAATCCGAATTCAAAAGAAGCAAAACCAAAATGTTTTGTCGTAACTGTTGCCAAGGAAACCATAAAGGCCGAATGGCCGCTAGGCATTCCACCGGATCCTACCAATCTACGAAAATCGAGCTTTTTGTACTTTAACATGACAAATACAAATTTAAGAAATTGAGCGATAAACCACGATACAACAGGAACCGTGATAAATACATATTGCTTAAAAAAAGAATCCATTTTTCCTCCGTAAATCTTTCTTTCAATGTTTAATGTGATGTAATGATTATTGAATCCTGTCTTTGACATATTCAGCTAACGATTGTAGAAAATCGGCTTTTTCACCATAGGACCGTAAAGCGTCGCATGCCTTTTTATAACAAGCATGAAGCTTTTCTTTGGCTTGGTCGATTCCCAAAATCGTAACATAAGTGGACTTGTTGTTCCTTATATCACTGGTGTTTTTACCCAATACTTCCGCCGTCGACTCGTAATCCAATATATCGTCTTTGATTTGAAACGCTTGCCCTATGGCCTTGGAATAGACATCAAGAGGTTGTTCATTCTCTTTTTCCGTTTGGGTGATATACATCGGTGCTTTTATAGCAAGGTCAATCAAAGCACCGGTTTTTTTAGCATTCATTAAAATCAGCCTATCCAATCCGGTCTTCTCCGGATCAGATTCCATATCAATCATTTGTCCTCCGGTCATTCCTTGGTATCCGGTGGCCAACCCCAACATCCACAATGCCTTTACGGAACCTTCTGAGGGATTGTGTTTGTAAATATGTTCCGCGGCAATTTCAAATGCTTTGAACATTAACGTATCTCCCGCAATAATGGCGGTGCCTTCTCCATAAACAACATGATTTGTTGGTACACCTCTTCTCAATGAATCATTATCCATTCCGGGTAAATCGTCATGAATTAAGGATGATGTGTGAATCATTTCAAGTGCTGCTGCAAAAACATCCAACGTCTTTTGATCGGTGCAACCTATTAAATCCGCTACGGCATACATCAAAACCGGTCTGATTCTCTTCCCTCCGGCGGATAAACTGTATTTCACCGAGTCGGTCAATGTTTTACATTCTTCTATTCCGTCATGATAATAGGTTTGCAAACATGATTCTATTCTATCTTTAAATTGATTATATTGTTGTGTAAAGTTCATTAAACATTCCTTTATGCTTCAAAGTCAACAATCTTGACTTCATTTTGATCGTTCTCCATGATCATTTCAACCTTCTTGTCTATTTCATCCAACATTTGTAACAAGTATTTTGAAAGTCTCATCCCTTCGGAAAATTCTTTTAAAGTATCTTCTAAACTCATCTTTCCCGATTCTATATTTTTTACGATTTGATCTAAATCTTGCATACATTCTTCAAAACTTTTTTCTTTACTCACTTTTTCTCACCTCTTTGAACAATTTATCCATAGGCAGGTTTTCTTTTTCCAAAACAATGGATTCCAAAGTCCCGTCAGTCAAATATATTTTCAACCGTTCATTTTTCTCCGTATCTTCTATGCTTTTGATCAGGTTACCGTTTTTCGTATGTACAACGACGGCGAAACCACGGTTCATGGTATTCACCGGATTCATAGCATCCAATTTGACGGACATCTCTTTGATCAGGTTACGGTTTTCCCGTATGACAGAAGTCATATGATTGGCCATCATACCGGTCATATGATCACACTTTAGTCGAAACTGATCCAACCGATGTGTTAAAGGCATTTTGAGCCGTTTTTCAGACAAGCTTGACAACATCTCCCGAGTTCGTCCTAATTTGTTTTTAACAGCGTTTAAAAGCCTTTCCTGCCTGTCTGTAACAGTTTGAATCAACGATTCTTTATCCGGCATGACCAATTCCGCTGCAGCGGAAGGCGTCGGCGCTCGCAAGTCGGCAACAAAGTCGGCAATGGTAAAATCAGTTTCATGCCCGATTGCAGAGATGACGGGAATACGAGATTCAAAGATACCTCTTGCTGTCACCTCTTCATTGAAGGGCCACAATTCCTCAATGGATCCTCCCCCTCTGGCTAATATGATGACATCCGCCGGAATACACCGGTTTATGGTTTGAATGGCCCTGACAATCTCACCGGAAGCTTCTTTTCCTTGTACCCTTACGGGATACAGAACCAAGTGAAAATTAGGGAACCTTCTGCTTAAAACATGAAGAATATCCCTGATCACAGAACCGGTGGCCGATGTGACCACAGCAACGGTTCGAGGTAAAAGAGGCAATTGCTTTTTTTTCGATGCATCAAACAGCCCTTCTGCAGCCAATTTGACTTTCAACTTTTCAAAGGCTTCATACAAGTCTCCGGTTCCTTGCTTTTTCATGGAATCCACATAAACCTGATATTGGCCGGAAGGTTCGTAAACCGAAACATATCCTCTTAAAATCACCTTCATTCCGTTTTCCATGGTAAATGGAAGCTGATTCGCTTTGCTTTTGAACATGACCCCTTTGATCACAGCTTGTTCATCTTTCAAAGTAAAATATATGTGTCCGGAATAATGATACTTGACATTGGATAGCTCACCTTGAATATTAATATTTGATAATAAAATATCGGTATCCATCATACTCTTGATATATTGAGTGACTTCCGATACCGAATAAAATGTCTTTGTAGTCATTAAATTTCCCTGCTCTTCGCTATATTTCCCAGTATCCCGTTGACATAGACAAATGAATCATCAGATCCGTATTTTTTACACAGTAAAACGGCTTCATTAATGATTATACCTTCAGACAATTCCTTACTGTAAAACAGTTCATATACAGCATTGCGTAGAATGGCCAAATCCGGTTTGGAAAGTCGGTCAAAATCCCAGCTCTTTAAATGTTTTTTAATTTCCTCGTCAATCACAGTCAGATTGGCTTCGATTCCCTCAATTTGTGAAAAAACAAATTCCTTATCCTCATGATCAACTTTGTGTTCTTGAAAGTATAGATCTGTTAACTCTTTTATATCACTTTTTACAATCTCCTTTTGATACAAAAGTTTAACAACAATATCCCTTGATTTTCTCCTACCCATGGTTCTCCTTTATAATTAAAATGATAGTAAACCGGTTATTCGTGTTGAACAAGATCCTCTTGCACTTTCGGTACCGGATTTTCCTGTACCGTCAAGCTTTGCTCCGCCGGTATCACTGCGGTTGTTTTAGGCAAAGGTTTCCCGCTTTTGACATCATTAATCAATACACGAACGCTATTGACCACAATTCCCGTATTATCCTCAATGACGTCTTTCACCCTGTTTTGCATGGCGACAGCAGTTTCGGACATTCTGTTGACGTCGTTCATAAACACGCGAATTGCGATGTCTACATTATTATCTTTTACATTGACATTGGTGGAATCGGGAGTCAAAGAAGGAAATTCACTGACTACACAGTTTGCAATTGTTTTAATCGCATCCACCGTAATATTGATATCACCTTCCGGTGTTAACTTTCGGACAACCGGTACACCTCTTCTACGTTTAAGAGTACTGATCAGGCTTAGACCGTATATGGCAAATATCAAACATATGCCGCCTGCAATAAGCAATGATGGTAATGTGAAATAATAGTCCAATCTTTCTGCAAGAGGAATTCGAATGACTCCGGACATTTGAGCAGCTCCAAACACCACAATTGCCAAAAAGAACAGTCCTGTCAACATTAGGTACAATACCAGCCAAAACTTTTTAAAACCTTTCATCTGCTTCACTCCATCCTTTATATTTATTTCGAAGCGGTTCGCCCGATGGCAAACTGCTAATTACTCCGTAAAATCTATGGATTGCACATAAACATTAATCGATTCAACCTTGTATTCGGTCATAGCCAAAATATCTTTTCGAACTTTTTCTTGTATATTCCAAGCAATGTCAGGGATCCGGTATCCGAATTTTATGACAATGGACAAATCAATCACCAAACCGTCATTTCCGAATTCTACTTTTATACCCTTTGATTGAGCTTTTTTACCGAATACTTCGGCCAATTCTTCTGTTATAGTGGTGCTCATTCCGGCAACACCGTCCACTTGATTGATGGCTAATCCCACAATAATGGCCAATGTTTCCTCACTAATTGTCAAATTGCTTTCGTTTTCCGTCGTATTTATTTGTAAGTTATCCTTTTCCACTTTCACAGTTACCTCGTTCATGTTCTTACTTATCTTAATATTACCATAATCACAAAAAGTGTACAATACAAAATCTAGAAGACAATATCCGCCTTAAATATGATCATAAAATCCATTATACATGAAAAAAATCATTAAGGACTATAACAGCCATTAATGATTTTTAAAGAAAAAAGGAAAACCGGTTAACGGGAAAAAAATGCCGTCGGCAGGGTTGGATTACACCAACCATCCATTAATAAATGGGGCGTATATGGATCATGGGGATTTCGACATTCGCCTGTCTTGATACGATATCGGATATCTGTGCTACTTCGGCTTGAGTCAAGGAAGGAGTCTTAACCACCACATCCACACTGCCGTCATCACCGATGGCAACAAAAACATCTTCAAAGTTCTTTTCCATGATCATGGACTCAATGCGTGTCACGGTCTCGGATTCATCCAATATGCTGACGAATTGTTCGTATGCCTGGTTTTGAATGTTTTTATCCGCTGATGCCGTTGTTGACATTTCTTTTAAATAGGAACTGTTCTTGCTCAGCTCAATGTCTCTATCCAATCTGGCTTGAGCGAAAAAGCTGTTTGCTTCCGCCGAAGCTCCGTTTTTGCTTGATACCTCATCTGACTCTTGGGCTTGCACATTGCCGTCCACATATGTCGTGTCGCCTGAATCTTCATCGGAAACACCGGATGTAAGGTTTCTGTTGTAATTGTATTGTAATACACCTGCGGCAATAACAACCACCACCAAAAGCAGAACAACAATTTGTTTTTTTCTTATCGATTTCATTTCATACCCTCCAATACAATATTTGTACTATATATATTACTCGTCCTTGTTAAAAATTCTTAAATTTAAAAGAATGTCCGGCTTTCTTACCTGTATGTACATACTGCAATATTATGTACTTCCACCCCGGTCAACACTTGAACCGCATGAAGTATTTGTGTACGTACCACCGGGTCATCCGCCCCTTGGGCAACAACCAGCACCCCCTTTACATCAGCCGTCATCTTGTCCTCTATAATCGGGACCTTTTGGCCTGTGAACACCACTGACGACTCTATATCCTCATTTTTTCTAGTTACGGTTTTCCCATCTCCGGATTTTTGCTCCTCACTGTCGACGGTTTGGTTCACATCCTTTGCATATACATTTGTTCCGCTGTTTTTGTAAGTGATCATCACCTTCACCTTACCCACCCCTTTAACTTCGCTCAAAATGGCTTCTAAGTTGTTAAGATCACTGTCTGTGAACGAAATATCAGTAACGGTGTCAGCGGATTTTTTTGAAAATACATCCTCTACCGGCTCCTGAGGATTTACCAATGTGTTTGTGAACACGACCAGTAAAACACCGATTAAAATCAGTAACACCAAAAATTGAATCTTTCCCGCTTTATCATTACTTGAAAACAAATCTTTCAAAGTTTTGATCAACCCTTTATTTTTCTCCATGAAACTCGCCCCCTAACTATTTTCAAAAATGTTTACATAACCGACACATATACATATTCAGAATCCACTTCAAAATATTCCGATATTTTAAATTGTATTTGTTCTGTTGTTGGTTTTTTTGTTTTTGTTTTGTCATAACTTACCGAAACCACAATTTTCCTGATCATTCCGTATGTTGATCCATCTTGTGATTTATCCAAAATGACATCCGCTTTGCAATTGACAATTCCCGGTATGTGGTTCACATAGTTTTCGATCAGATTGACGGTGTTTTCATAATATAAATTTTCTATCAATTGTTGCTGCACTTCATTATTAAAATCGGAACTTTCAAATACATCCTCTTTCATTTCAATGGAATACTCATAGTAGGATTGCCATAAATCCACACTCCATCCGTTGTTGATCAGTCCCACCACCGGAATGAGTACAGATATGACAAAAATCAACCGACCGACAAACATACAAGTTTTTTTAATTTCATCATTAGGCAACAATGATTCGAACAATGTCAATGTGATGGAAGATGTCAGAATGATAATGACCCATTGATATATAAATTCCCTCATTTTATCACCGCCTATGATGCGATTGCCAAGGTTGCATTTCCGGTTCCGATGATGATGGTCATGATGATGATAAACATAATTGAAATGACTGCGCTGATTCCTGCAATCATCATCAAAGAAACGGATGCAAAATCCAAGGCATCAGCATATTTTTTTTCGCTGATAATTTCACATATGGCTGCAGCCGCTTTGTATACCAATGCTAATATCATGGTTCTTAAAATCGGCAATGCAGCGATACCGACAATACAAATCATAATGACCGTACCTGAGGCGGTTCTCACAATGCTTAAGCAGTTCATAACCGTCGTTGTGGCTTCGGAGAGTTTCCCTCCCACAACAGGAACAAATCCGATCAGGCTTTTCATTAATTTAACCGATAACCCCCCGCTTCCGGATGAAATGTTTTTTTGCAATGTCAATATAAAAGAAAAGAATGTTAACATCAATCCTAAAGGCCACATACACAGGCTTTTAATAAGGCCGCACAATTTGTCCAATTTGATTTCACCGGATATTCCTTTTACCATGCCTGTTAAGCCGTAGGAAACCGCCAGGGGTAGAAAATACTTTTCCACCGCAACCACACAAAACTGGGAGTAGAACATCATGACGGGGCTCATAGTGGCCGCACCTATCACATTGCCTCCGGTTGTAAGCAAAGAAATCATCAGGGGGGTCACGGACATAACCAATCCGGACAAATCGCCGATCATAGTGCTTGTTTTGCTGATGACCTCCATATAGCTTTTTATAATGATCAATATGATTGCACCGAAGCAAATATATCCCGTAATATCTTTTACACCTTTTAGACCTGTGGAATCCGCCATGGAAGATACAATGGAATAAATGACGGATATGATCAGCACATAAAGGATGATGACCAGGTTCTTCCTCAGTTCATGGGTGAGAAAATTCATGGCGCCTTGAAACAATTGATTGATGTCCGGTGAAAATTGCCCGGTCAATGCATCTTTAAAAATATCATCAAAGGAGATATCGCTAAAATATTGATAGATTTCATCCCGTGTATATTCCTCCACAGAATCGAGTATATCGGTAACGTTTTTACTCTTCGCTTGCTCCGTGATAATATTTTCAATGCTTGCTCCTTGTTCCTTCTCGGTTTCCGGCGGTTCTTGGGCATAAACGGTTGCACAGAAGGGAAACAAGATGAATAAAAGCATGATGATGAAGAATCTTTTTAAAAACATATTGTTGTTTCCCCTTTCTTAACCGAGTATTCCCTTCACTGTATCCAACAAAGATATGATGATCGGAACGCCATAGGATAATATGATGACTTTCCCGGCCAATTCAATCTTTGATGCCACGGAAACCGAACCTGCATCCTTGCATATCTCCGCACCGAACTGGGTCACATAAGCAATTCCCAAAATTTTAAGCAATATTTTGATATAGTCAGAATTAAATCCGTCTATGGTCAAGTATCGGTTTAAGAAATCAAATATTGTGTCAAATTGAGAGATAACTGCTATTAAAACAATGACACCTGTGATCAGGCTTGTCCCCAATGCAAACTCAGGGCTTTTCTCCTTGATGGACAAAACCAACAATACCCCGACTATGCCGATGATGACAATCTGAAATATGTTCATAGACAATACCTACAGGTCAAACAAGTTGCGTACTTGAGAAAACAAAGAAGAGATTTCCTTTGTAATAACCATCAGTACGATGATCAATCCTGCGATGGTCACCATCATGGCCTGCTCATCTCGATTGCTGTTTTTTAACAGCGTGTTCAGTACAGCAACAATGATACCGATGGATGCAATTTTAAATATCAAATCAATTTCCATGCTAAATGCTCCTTCACAATAAAATCAACACAATGATCAGCCCGCCCAATACCCCCATATTCAGTGCGATCTTTCGGTTTTTGTTCTTGAGTGAGATCGCATCTTCCATATGTTTATCAATCATGCTTGAAATACGTTGGATCTGTTTTTTTTGGTTTTCCATACCGGTCGATCCTAAAAATGTTCCGATGTCAGATAAAACATTCAGATCCTGTTCCGTTAATGACATCTTCAATTGATGAACCTTGATTTGTTCAGCCCATATTGTGGCCAGTAATTCCGGGTAGTCGGAGTTCAATCGGGTGCAAACGGATTCGAGAAAATCTTTTAAGCCGGTTTTCATATAGGATTGGGATTGTTGTAAAATCTCATATGTATGCATTCCGATATCGTTCATGGATGTTTCGCACATCGTAAGAAAGGACTTGATGTCTAGCAGCTCCCGAACTCGTTTTGTATAGGAACTTGATATGACAATACCCATCAATGTGCTGCCTGTAAAAATCATTGCGATTCCGATGGCTTTGAAAAATGCAATCATGGCTCACCTCCTTAAAAAATTTAGTATTTGACTTATGTATATGTGGTTTTTTTAGGAACCATTCCTAAAGTCTTAATCTGTTCACAGCGGTTTGGTCGAATACTTCCTTCAATGTTCCGGGTCCGTTTCGGTTACACAAGACAATGTATCTTGTAAACACTTTTCTTTTGATCAACTTTTCGATGCCCGGCTTGCAATTCATATCGGTTATGGAATATCCGTGAGATGATGTGATGATTTTTACTCCGGCGTTCAAAACATTCATGACTGCCTTTTCGTCTTCCTCGTTTCCCATCTCATCGGTGATCACCACGGAAGGAGACATACAACGTATGATCATGTTCATTCCCAGCACTTTAGGGCAATCATCATAGACGTCGGTTTTTTTCCCTACATCCCTTTGAGGAACTCCATTGACACAAGAGGCAATTTCCGATCGCTCATCCACCAATCCTACATTAATGCCTTTTGGAATGGGACCCGGTGTGTAGCCGTCGGAAAGCAATCTGCATATGTCGCGCAAAATAGTGGTTTTGCCGCACATAGGCGGTGAAATCACCAATGTATTGGCAATATTGCCATCAGCGTCTACAATATATTTCATTAACGGCAGTGCGCACCCCGGATACTCCCTGCTTATTCTTATGTTCAAGGAGGAGATTTCATGAATGTTTGAAATTTCTGAGTTTTTCATAACCACTCTTCCGCATATTCCGATACGTACTCCACCCCGAATGGTGATAAAACCCTTCTTGATGTCTTCTTGATGCATAAATACAGAGTTTCCTGTTGCAAGCTCCAGAATATACCTTAAGTCTTGTTGCGTAATTATATAGGAGGGTTCTGTGACGGATCCGGGTATATCGCATAAATATTGATACTCTCCCTTAATACAAACCATAACCGGTGAACCGACGCGCAACCTGATTTCATTCACATGAATTCGGTGACTCTCCGGTAAAGCTTCTAATTTAATGCGAAGACGTTCCGGAAAGATCCTTAATGTGGAAGAATAGGCTTTGTCTTGTTTTAGCTCGGTTGCAAACATTGTTAACCCTCTCTTATTCATATCATAAGCGTTATTTTTCGCTTACTATCATTGTATTTTTGGACAAGCGCAAATAGTACAAAAAAAAGATTCGAACTCTTTCAAATTCGAATCTTATCATTCTAAATTAATTTTTATTTTTAAGAGTTACACTCTTTCCATGTATTCTCCGATTCTTGTATCGATACGAATAACGTCTCCTTCTTCAACAAACAAAGGAACCTTGACAATAGCGCCGGTTTCAACCGTTGCAGGCTTGGTGGCACCAGTAGCCGTATCTCCTTTGAAACCCGGTTCCGTTTCAATAATTTTTAATTCAACGAAGAAGGGAGGTTCTACACCGAATACAGTTTCTTTATACACCAGAATTTGAACTGTTTCATTTTCTTTGATGAACTTTAGGGAGTCTCCCAACACATTTTTATCAATGGGAATTTGTTCATAAGTGGCAGTATCCATAAAGTAATACAGATCTCCGTCGCTATACAGATACTGCATCTCTTTGCGCTCGATCAAAGCCTTGGGCATTTTGTCCGCAGGGTTGAAAGTTCTTTCTATGGTTGCACCGGTCATGACGTTTTTAATCTTCGCTCTGACAAATGCAGCTCCCTTACCCGGTTTTACGTGTTGGAAATCTACAACTTGGAACACTGATCCATCCATCTCAAAAGTGACTCCGTTTCTAAAATCACTTGCATATATCATATCTATACCTTCCTTCCAATCGATCTTTTAAAATCAGTTTTGTATTTTGTTGGATATTTACATTCTTGCTCATCCATATTACCATAACGACCATTGGATGTGCAATACTTTCGTTATATGAACTATCGATCAATTAAGCATCATTTAAGATCATTACGCTTTTCGGGTGAATTTTAACATCCAATACATCTGCTTGAAAACCAAACTATAATGTTAGTTCTCCTTTTTACAAAAACCGGTGGAATGCAATTCTTTTTCGGTCAAATGTCTCCACTGACCCATGGGCAAGTCACCTAACACAATCCGGTCGATTCGAATTCTCTTAAGGGCTAAAGTCTTGAAACCACATTCGGCAAGCATTCTTTTGACTTGCCTTTTCTTACCTTCATGAATGATGATACGAACATCGGAAGAACGGTCTTGAAAACAGATTTCGGATATAGCGGAGGGAGCGGTAACCGAACCCTCCATCAAAAATCCTTTTTGAAACTTTAAAACAGTATCTTGTGTAATTCTACCGTCGATGGAAGCAACATATTCTTTGTCAACTTCATTGGAAGGATGCGTCATATGCAAATGGAAATCTCCGTCATTGGTAAACAAAAGTAACCCTTGGGTATCTTTGTCCAAACGTCCTACAGGATACAAGCGTTCTCCCGCATCCTTCACCAGGTCCATGACGGTTTTTCGGTTCCGGTCGTCAGAAACGGTGGTAATGTACCCTGCAGGCTTATTCAGCATGATATAGATTTTGTTTTGCTGTAATCGGATCACTTTCCCGTCTACAGCCACAACGTCACCGGGAGATACTTTCGTACCCGGCTCCATAATCACCGTATCGTTCACCGTAACTCTACCTTGAGAGATGAGTTCCTCACTTTTTCGTCTTGAAGCCACCCCACAAGATGCCATATATTTTTGAAGGCGCATACTTACATCCATTTTACATAATTACCTGTTCATCGAAATTTCTTTAAACACAGTATACCATGACCTAGTCATTTTTTGGATGTAAAATAGCCGGCACTTGGATCAAAGCCACCGTAATTAAAATGGTGATCAACAATTCCAAGGACATAAAGCTGCCGTTATATAGTATGGAATAAATCCACGGATTCTGTGTCCCTGCATATTCATAGAATACAACAACTCCGGATATGATATGACATACAAAACGAAGGAAAACGGACAAGACCACCCCAGTAATCACACCGAAAGTAGATTTCCCGAAAATACCGGCAAACCCCAAAACACCGAATGCAACTATATAGTCAAATAAAATGGACACCGGGTGCATGGACCACTTCGGGCCTAAAATAAATTGAAGGATCCCCTCAACGGTAGCAACCAGTAAACTGATTCCGAGAGTCTTCAAAAACACATTGTGTGAAAACTCATCATCATCCGGACTTTTTTTCTTTGTAGTCCATCTAATGGCGAACAAAAGAATCGGTACCATGGATCCGGGTGTAACGGATCCTCCGTTGGGCAATGAAAAAAGCCTGATATTGCTCAATACAAATGCAAAGGCAATCATAATCGCCGCTTCGGTTAACATTCTGACATTTTTACTCATACGTAAATCTCCTCATAAAATATGTAGAGATAACAAAAGAAAAATAAAACCCTTTGTTTTTCGGTAGAATAAAACAAAGGGTCGTTTTTTGCTTTGCTTCTCCCTCCGCCGGTATTACCCGGTTCAGGTCTGCGGGTCGGAACATAACATTCATGTTCCCTCTCAGCCAATTTCAATAGGCTCCCCGGATGCATCCTGTATATGAAAATATATATGAAAACAAAGAACTTGTCAACAAAAAAATCATATGAATATATGGCTGATTCATCTTGAAAGCAAACAACAGTTCGTATATAATACACGTACAGACATTCGTTAGAGGTTTTTATGAGTAAAAGAATCATATATCATATAGATTGTAATTCAGCATTTTTGTCTTGGGAAGCGGTTCATCGGTTGCAGCACGGAGACTCGCTTGATTTGCGAACTGTTCCTTCGGCAATCGGCGGCAGTGTCAAACAGAGGCATGGCATCATATTGGCAAAATCCGGTCCCGCAAAAAAAATGGGAATCAGCACCGGTCAAACAATATTTGAAGCATTATCCAAATGTCCGAATTTATTGCTCGTACCCCCGGACTATGCTTTGTATATTCAATGCTCCAATGCGTTAATGTCCTTGCTGCAAGAATATACGCCCATGGTGGAGCGATACAGTGTGGACGAATGCTTTATGGATGTTACAGGATATGGTATGAACCGAGAGGACTGTTTGGAAACAGCTGTTGTAATCAAAGAGCGAATTCGCAATGAACTGGGGTTTACCGTGAATATTGGTATTTCCGAGAACAAATTGTTGGCCAAAATGGCGTCGGAGTTTGAAAAACCTAATAAAATCCATACGTTGTTTCCTGAGGAAATACCGGATAAAATGTGGCCTCTTCCTGTCTGCGACATGTTTATGGTGGGAATTCGCACTTGTTTGAAGCTTTACAAGCATGGAATCATTACCATCGGGCAACTCGCCCATACCGACAAGGAGCTGTTAAGAGTTTATTTTAAGTCTTATGGCAATGTTCTTGGGGACTATGCCAATGGAATCGACTATTCCGAGGTACGCACCGACCGACAGGATATTAAAGGAGTGGGAAATTCCACCACTACCTCCTTTGACGTAACGGATTACGAGACTGCAAAATTGTTTTTGCTATCTTTGAGCGAAATGGTGGGAATGCGTCTTCGAATGGAAAACCAAAAGGCAAGAGTAATTTGTGTTTTTTTACGAAACAACCAATTTAGCGCTTGGTCACATCAGCATAAGATTCCCGCTCCGACCAACGCCACCAATGATATTTATGAAGAAGCCTGCCGTTTGTTCTCGGAAATGTGGAAAGGTCAACCCATCCGTGCTCTCGGTGTACGTGCAGGTTGTTTATCGGACGGGAATTTCACACAGCTTTCCATTGTGGATCAAAACAAGGCGGACAAAATTTCTGAACTTGACAAAAGCGTTGATTTTATTCGAACAAAGTTTGGGAACGATTCGGTAAAAAGAGGTGTTTTTCTTCACTCCGGAGTGTCTCACATCAACGGAGGAGTCAGTGATGATTATCCTATGATGTCCAGTCTTTTGTAGTTCTTTTACAGTTTACAGATACGAATGCGGAGTGATATGATATCCATGAAGGAAGGTGCTAGTTATGTGTGGCAGATATGTATTTTTTACACCGGACGAATATGAGGAGTATAGAGAGGTTTTAAGAAAAATTGCACGAAGTTTAAAAGCCGGCATCGGTATTAAGGTCCCATCGGGGGATGTTCATCCCGGAGGAGAAATATTTCCTACCAACACGGTTCCTGTGATTCCTTCGGTGAATTCCGTTGAAGATCTGCCGGATGAATCCTTTGATCCTGCAAAGCTGATGGTGTGGGGCTTTCCTCTCAACCAAAAATCATCCCAAAAGATCATTAATGCAAGAAGTGAAACTCTTGAATCAAAATTCATGTTTAGACGATGCCTTGAGAGCAAGCGCTGTGTCGTTCCTGCAAAAGGTTTTTTTGAGTGCAAAACCCAAGAAAAGAAGAAAATAAAGACATATATCCGGATTCCCGGGCAAGAG
>CALCRE010000252.1 GCA_937894465.1 uncultured Clostridia bacterium | reverse complement strand
ATGTGATATCATATTCTAGTGAAATGAGTGAAAAAAAGATATACTCATTAGTGATGAATGGATTGTACATGATGCACCCCGATTTCTTTAACCGGTTAAAACCGGTTAAAGGATAGCCGGCTGTTGTTACAGCCGGTAAGGGTGACACCATGGTGCAAGTAAATTAAATTATTTAAAGTAATTCGAATTAGACAGTTTCTGGGGAAGGGGAGCTGTTTAAGGGGTTAAGTATATATAAAAATAAAGTGGGGGGTAATAATCTTATATTACCTTGATTACAACAGGGGAAAAATATAATGAGTAGTATACTTTACAAGAAAGAAAAAGTGGTTAGTGGTATTGAATTGCAACATAAACGTTTTGTTGCAAGGGAATTAAGTAAGAATCTTATCATGTTCCATGATCCGAAATCACCGGCTGCCGAAGCGTATCGTACTTTGAGGACCAATGTCGGATTTGCGAATATTGACAATGAAATAAAAACCATTGCCGTCACCAGTCCGGAACCAAGTGACGGGAAGTCCACAACGGCATGTAACTTTGCCATCTCCTTGGCACAAATTGACAAGAAAGTTCTGCTTGTAGAATGCGATTTAAGAAAACCTAAACTCCATCGATACTTCGGGATCGGAAATGATGTGGGATTAACTCATATCATAGCGGATATGATCTTTGACGATCAGCCGGTCATGAACTTTGTAAAGAAAATTCCCGACATTGAAAATCTTTCTATATTGACCGCTGGTTTTACTCCGCCTAATCCTTCCGAAATGTTGTCATCTCAAAAATTTAAAAACTTCTTGGATCTTTTAAAAGAAGAGTTTGACATTATCGTCATTGACACACCCCCGGTAGCACAATTGACGGATGCTGCCATAGTCAGTAAAATAACGGATGGTGTGTTATTGGTCATTGCTTCAGGGAAAACAAATGCCCAAGCGGCAATCAGTGCGAAACAATCTCTCTTGAATGCAGATGCAAACATTTTAGGAGTTGTGCTGACCAAGATTGATAAAAGATCCGGTAGTTATTACAACTATTATAACTACTCCAGTTACGAAGAGTAAAAATTGACTCTGTTCCGACATTTTGACTTTTTACGAATATTAACGAAAATTTAATAAAGTGTTGTAGTTGCATAATGCATAAGCTTGTGGTAACATATGAATTATCATAAGACAAAATATTACAATACTTGAAGGTAGGAAGTTTATAAATGATCGATATTCATAGTCACATTTTATATGGATTAGATGATGGGGCAAAAGATCTTGAGGAGACCGTAAAGATGCTTCATATAGCGGCAAAAGACGGTATCAAGAAGATGATCGCTACACCTCATTACATATATGGATCTAATCAATATGACATAAGTCAACTGAATAATCGACTACATAAAGTTCAATCCCTCATTCAAGAAGAGGAATTGGATCTTGTTTTATATTCCGGTAATGAACTTTACATGGACTATAACTTGTCTAATAACCTCCGGCAAGGTAATTGCCTCACTCTGGCAGATACCGACTATGTACTTGTGGAATTTCCGATGAATACCATACCCGATTATACTGAAAATGTGTTATACTCTTTCTTTGAAAATGGATACCGAGTGATTTTAGCGCATCCGGAACGATACATTCCTGTTCAAAACGACCCGGAAACTTTATACCAATTTATTGAGATGGGTTGTCTTGTGCAGGTAAATGCTTTATCTATAACCGGGGAGACCGGGGCAAGGATCAAAGGAATATCAAAGCGATTCATTGAGAAAAACTGGGTACACTTTGTAGCCGGTGACAGTCATTCCCCGAGAGTACGAGCACCTAAATTAAAGTTGGCATATGAGCAAGTTACCGAATGGGTAGGTAAGAAGAAAGCGGACGAGTTGTTTGTACATAATGCTGAATTGTTATTAGAGAATGAGATTATACAACCGGAAGAATGGGCTCAAGAGCCTATTCGCACAAGAAGCTTTTCCTTCTTGCCGTTTATAAATAGAAAGACCATTAGATTTTAGATAAAGATCTGCTAAATACAGGAGACATAGATGGAAAACGAAGTACAGGTATTGGATGAAGGTATTAATATAAACGAGATCATTTATTTAATTAGGATTAAATGGTGGATCATAGCTATATGTTTTGCAGTGGCAGTTGTAGGTGCGGCTATATATTCCTTTTGGATTGTCGACCCGGTCTACAGTGCCAATGCTTTGCTGTTTGTAGGAAGAGAATCGGGAGAAAATGAAGGTCCTATGAGTATAGCCCAAATGCAAGCAAATGAAAGATTAGTTATGGACTACAGGGAAATTATAAAGAGCAGGTCTGCAGCCAAGGATGTTGTAGAACGATTGGAATTGGATATTAGAATCGAATCCATTCAAAAAAGAATTGATGTGCAAACAGTCAGCAATTCAAGAATGTTCAAACTGAGCTTTGAATCCACTGATCCGGAACTTGCTGCCAATATCGTAAATGAAATGACTCAAGTTATTATCATTAAGGCAGAGGAAATTGTAGGCGTAGAAAATGTTTCAATAGTCGATCAAGCTGATGTTCCTGTTGATCCGATCAAACCTAACAAGAAAACAAATGTTGCCGTTGCAGGAGTACTTGGTTTAATGTTAGGGGTAGGAATCATATTTGTCATAGAGTTTTTAGATAACACTATCAAGAATGCAGATGATGTGCAAAAATATTTAGGGTTGAATATTATGGGTGAAATTCCGACATTCGAAGGAGAAGAAAGGGGGCAGGGAAACAATGAAAAACGTAATAAAGTTAACTTATCCCCATTGGCTCGCAAATAACAAAGATCAGTTGAGCAAAGACCTTATTACATATCATGACCTGAAATCACCTGCAACCGAAGCATTTCGTTCCTTAAGAACCAACTTGGGGTTTGTTAATATCGACAATAACTTAAAAATGGTTGTTGTAACCAGCCCAAGCCCGAAAGAAGGGAAGACCAGCGTGGCGACAAATATCGCTATTACAGTGGCAAAGGCAAATAAAAGAGTTTTAGTGATTGATTGCGATTTAAGAAAGCCTAAAATACATAAAACGTTTGGATTGAATAATGATATAGGGTTGACCCATATCTTGACCGATATGATCTTGGATGGACAAAACATGTCGGACATGGTAAAATGTATTCCGAACATTGACAACTTGTGGGTCATCACAAGCGGGTTCATC
>CALCRE010000251.1 GCA_937894465.1 uncultured Clostridia bacterium | reverse complement strand
CTCCTTTTGTTCGTCCTCTAAATAGTTGCAAGCGCCGGTTGCTGTTCCGAGAAATACAGGTAACACACCTTGCGCATCCGGATCCAATGTCCCTGCATGACCGCATTTTTTTACACCTGTCATTCTTTTGACTTGAGATACCGCTTGAAAAGAAGTCATTCCGGCCGGTTTATATAAATTCAAAACACCACATGACAATGTTTGGTCTTTCACTTTTCCATTCTCCCGATCAAATACTCGATGACTTGCCGTTCTGCATCCTTAAGATCACCGTTTATCGTGCAACCTGCGGCGTTTTCATGGCCTCCTCCGCCAAAATGATGCGCTGTTTCAGAGACATCCACAACACCTGAGCTACGAAAACTGACTTTAACCTTGCCATCTGCCGTTTCCTTGAAGGATATGGCTACCTCCACCCCTTCTACATTTCGAACATAGTCCACGAAGCCGTCACTATGCTCTTCCTTCGCACCGGCTTTATCATAATCTTCCCGGCTGATCCTAATGACACCAATCTTGTCATCATGTAAAAAGGATGCTTTTGGCAATGCCAATTTCAATAATTCCAGTTGTGGTTTGGGCATCAAATCAAAAACTTGCTTGTTAATATTCTCAATATCGATGTCGCATTCGGTTAAAATCCCGGCGATCTCATGAGTTCTTTTCGTAGTGTTGCTGTATCGAAAGCCACCGGTATCTGTAGTAATGGCAACATAGAGACACGTTGCGACAAAGGCATCAGGCTTATAAATCGGATCATAAAGGCTGATAAAATCATAAATGATCTCACCTGTCGCCGCAGAAGATAAAGATATATAGTTTAAATCGGCATATTTATTGTTTGTCTTGTGGTGATCCATGTTGACGGTAGATGGAGCCGATTTGAACAAATCGATTCGACTGCCCAACATTTTCATGTCACCGCTATCTAACGAGATGTGCAGATCATATTGCACATCAGGAATATTCGGGTAGATACAGCACTGCGTCGTTTCTTGAAACAAAAACCGGTACTTGTAGGAGCATTCCTCTTCAAATATGACATAGGCTTGCTTTCCTTGTACAACTAAAAAATTCCGCAATGCCAAAGCACTGCCGATTGCGTCTCCGTCAGCCATGACATGGGGAAATATTGCGATGGCACCAGCCTCTTTTACCGCCTTTATAATTTCTTTCATCCGACACTCATTCTTCTTAAAAAAGCCTTGCCGTTGCCGACAAGGCATTTTATTAATCGACTGCATTTATTGTTCCGATTTTTCCTGATGAATTTTCTTAAATAATTCATTCATATGGGCACCATGCTCCATGGAATCATCAATTCTAAAAGTCACCTTGGGTGTGTACCTAATATTCAATCTTGTACCCAGCTCTTTCCGTATAAATCCCTGTGCAGCTGTCAATGCTTCCATGCACTTGTCCTTTTCTTCCTGAGTACCGAACACACTGACATAACACGTTGCTTCACGCATATCTCCGGTAACATTCACTGAAACAACACTGACCAGATTCGGGATCCGAGGATCCTTCAACTTGTTTTGTATGATGTCGCTCAGTTCTTTCTTAACGGTTTGCGTAATTTTATCTATTCTAGAAGCCATATCAATCACTCCTTAATTTCTATGAGTTGACGACACTTAACCCCTCTTATCTTTCAACTTCCTTCATTTCGTAAGTTTCAACGATGTCGCCTTCTTTTATGTCATTATAGTTTTCCAAGGACAATCCACACTCATACCCTTTAGTCACTTCACGGACATCATCCTTGAAGCGTTTTAAGGAAGCAAGTTTGCCTTCATAAATGACAATACCGTCCCGAACAAGCCGCACATTATCGGTTCTTGTCACCTTACCGTCGATGACATAACAACCGGCAATGGAGCCTACTCCGGAAACCTTAAAGATCTGTCTGATTTCAACATGCCCGTTTACTACTTCCTTGAACGTAGGATCCAACATGCCCTTCATGGCCTTTTCGATATCCTCGATGGCATCATAAATAATTCGATATAATCTGATATCGACTTTCATGGATTCTGCCATATCAGTCACATTGGCACTAGGACGAACGTTGAACCCGATAATGATTGCATTGGATACGGCAGCCAATTGAACGTCAGATTCATTGATGTTACCTACTCCACCATGCATGACCTTAATTTTGACCTCATCATTGGACAGTTTTTCCAAGGATTGCCTTACAGCTTCCACCGATCCGTGAACATCCGCTTTGATAATGATATTCAATTCCTTCATATTGCCTTGTTGGATTTGTGAAAACAAATCTTCCAAAGTAACAGCGGTGTTGACAGTGCCAATACTGTTCTCGCGTATCTCTTCCTTGCGTGCATCAGCCAACTGTCTGGCCAACTTCTCATCCTCGATGGCATAGAATTCTTTACCTGCCACCGGCACATCATGCAAACCGGTAATTTCCACCGGTGTGGACGGTCCTGCCGTCTCGATTTCCTGACCCTTGTCATTCATCATTTTACGAATACGTCCAACAGTTGCACCGGTAACAACAGAGTCTCCGGTTTTCAAGGTGCCTCTTTGAACCAGCAATGTGGCAACCGCACCAATTGATTTGTCCAAACGGGACTCTATAACAGTTCCTTTGGCTTGTTTATTCGGGTCAGCCTTTAATTCCAGTACATCGGCAGTTAACAATACCATTTCCAACAAAGAATCAATGTTTTCGTTCTTTAAAGCAGATACAGGTACACATATGGTGTCTCCACCCCATTCTTCAGTCACCAAGCCATATTCGGTCAATTCTTGTTTTACCTTTTCCGGATTGGCATTAGGACTGTCAATCTTGTTAATGGCCACAATAATGGACACCCCGGCTGCTTTGGCATGGTTGATGGCTTCAACTGTCTGAGGCATAACACCATCATCAGCTGCTACCACCAATATGGCGATATCCGTTACTTGGGCACCACGGGCACGCATCGATGTAAACGCTTCGTGACCGGGTGTATCCAGGAATGTAATATCCCTTCCGTTGATCTGAACCATGTATGCACCGATGTGCTGTGTAATGCCTCCGGCTTCCCCGGCAATGACATTGGTTTTCTTTATTGCGTCTAGTAACGATGTTTTACCATGGTCAACGTGACCCATAACCACAACAACAGGAGGACGTGTCTCAAGGTTTTCGTCCATGTCATCACTGTCATCAAACAAAATGTCTTCTGCGGTGACAACAACTTCCTTCTCGGTGGTGATTCCATATTCATCAGCAATCAATGTCATCGTATCAAAGTCAATGGACTGATTTACATTGGCGATAACACCAAGATTCATCAATTTCATAATGACTTCCACAGACGTCTTTTTTACTTTTTCGCTGAATGATTTGACGGTCATTTCCTCAGGCAAAATAACATGCTTTAGCACTTCTCTAGGAGGTGGCGGCGGACTGTTCCTTTGCTTTTTACTCAAACGCCTTGTACGCTTATCAAATTCAGCATCCCGACTATAGAATTCATTCAATATGAAATCATCGGACATCACCTCATTAACGCCCTTTTTCTGGCCGACGATATAGTCTGGTTGTTTATACCGACTTTTTCTGGACGTAACAGGTTTTGCGACAGTGGAAGCCGGCTTTTCTGCACCTTTTTTCTGCTCCCTTTTGTCCATTTTTTCTGAATCCTTAGCAATATAACTTCTGCGTTCTCCTGTATTCTTAGCTTTTATTTCATCTTTACCGCTTAGGTCAGCCTTGGGAATATCTAAGTCTTGCTTCTCTCTTCCCCCGTCACGACCGACATATTTACTACGATCCGCAGGTTTCCCGGATCCGTAACTTTGTTGTCTGCCGTCTTTCGAACCTCTCTTCTGATATGCCGGGCGATTGTCTTCATCGGCATCTTTGTCTTTAAATGCTACATAGTCCCGGGTTTGATCTTTTCTTGCGCTTTGAGCTTTATTCTGTTCCCTCTTCGCATCCATCTTCTTAATCTCTTCCGGAGTTTTGGCAGGATATTTAATATTGCTAGCCGGAGCCTTTCTCTTATCTTGCGCCTTATTCTTGTTTTGCTCACTATTTTGCTCTTTGTTATCCGCCTTTTTCGGAGACTTTTCTTTCTTCACAGATTCACTATCTGCAACAACCTTTTGAACTTCCTGATGAACAGGTTTTTCGTTTTTTATTTCCGGAACATCTTGTGCTTGTACAGAAGACCGTTCAACTTCCTTGGAACCATCTTTAGCTACATCTATAGCTACTTCTTCATGTTCTTCCTTGTTCACTGTAGGTTCCATATCAACTATATTATCTTGCTGATCATTTTCTACTTTTTCAATCTTTTCAACTTTTTCGATCTTTTCGATCTTTTCGATCTTTTCGATCTTTTCGATCTTTTCGATTTTTTCAACCTTTGCAACCTTTTCTACAGGTTGGTTTTTTATTTCCGGTTCAATTTTTACAATCTTAATAACAGGCATATCACCATCAACCGATCTTTTATTGTCTTTACGGGTATTTGTAGCATCAACATAAGAAGATGCTTTTTCCGCTTCCTTCTTTTCCATTTCAACCTGCTTTTGTTGCTCCATTTTCAATCTGCGAGCCTTTTCCTTCAGCATTCTCATGCGATCATCGTCGGTCATTACCTTCATGTCGCCAAGCAAACCGGAGGGAGCTGTTTCCCTTTTTCTGTCGTTGAACCTGTTCCCTTTAGAACCGGTTCTGTCTTTTGATTGTTGCCTGTTTCTGTTTGAGCGTTCAGCCGGTTTTGAATTCATATTTGCATTTTTATTCATATTATTCTTATTTTCGTTTTGCACAGCCTCTTTTACTCTGTTATTTTGTTCCGGTCTATCTTTTGTCGGTTCGTATACAGTTGTTACTTTTACTACCCCTTTACCTTCCGACTTTTTTAATTCGGCATTTTCTGCCTTACTGTCTACTGTTTTGGAATCACCATCTGTGTGAATACCCAAAACACTGTACAATTTCTGTAATTCATCATCTTCAATATAACTCATATGATTATTTTTTTGCACACCAAGGTCAGCTAACTTCGTCAGCAATCTACTACTACTGGTATTCAAATCTTTAGCCAACTCATAAACTCTTATCTTCGACAAATGTTTCACCCCCGAAAATCATTGAACCGCAATCATTTCCTGCAATCGACTTGCAAAACTTTTGCAAGTGATGCACAACACACTTCTTGAACCTGCTTTTCCAATAATGTTTCCAAGCTCCTCCTTATTCCCGAATCGAATCGGGGTGACAGATTTTTTATGACATATATCATTAAAATTATTTACTGTATTTTCGGCTGCATCTTGCGCAATGATGACCAGTTGGACATTAGTACCTCTCAGGGCTTTTTCGCACAATTCGCCTCCGGATATAACTTTATTTGCTTTTGCCGCCAATCCTATAAAAGAATAAATACGTTTTTCATCATTCATGAATCATCTTCCCTTTGATTTCCTGACCTAATCTTTCATACAAATCGTCGGCTATATTCATTTCAAATGCTTTTTGAAGTCTTTTCCCCTTTTGGGCTTTCTCCAAACAAAGGGTATTACAGCAGATGTATGCACCTCTGCCGGCGGCTTTACCGGTGGAATCTACTTTTATATTACCCTCTTGATCTTTTACTATTCGAATCAATTCCTTTTTCGGTTTTGACTCATTGCACCCGATACATTTACGTATAGGAACCTTTCTCTTCACCAATGTTTACTTACGCTCCGTTTCCTTCTATATACTAACACGATTTCACTTGATTGCAAACCTTATTTATATTCAATCCCATGATTACTCTTCATCTAACTCATCCGGCTCTTCTCCCGAATCTTCTTGCTCAGTTTCACCTTGTCTTCTTTCAACCTCTTCCGGATCAATAAACAAATTACCGGCAAACAATTCTTCCTCTAATATCTTCCTCATTTGAGATTCACTCTTGATATCAATTTTCCATCCGGTCAACCGAGCTGCTAGTCTCGCGTTTTGCCCTTCTTTTCCGATTGCCAATGACAATTGATGATCCGGTACGGTGACACGGGCTGATTTGTCTTCTTCATATATTTCCACACGAATAACGGCAGAAGGACTCAAACTGTTGGAAATGTATTCCGCAGGATTGGCACTCCATTTTAGAATATCAATCTTCTCATCATTCAATTCGTCTACTACGCTTTGAACCCTTGTCCCCCGTTGTCCGACACAAGCGCCTACCGGATCAACATTAGGATCGTTAGACCAAACGGCCATCTTGGTTCTTAGACCGGCTTCCCTGGCTATACTCTTTATTTCAACGGTACCGTTGAATATTTCAGGCACTTCCATTTCAAATAACCGCTTCACCAAAGAAGGATGTGATCTTGACAAAAGAATGGACGGACCTCTGTTTTGGTTTTTCACTTCTAAAACGTAAAACTTCATGCGTTTGTTAAAACTGTAATTTTCACTTGCGACTTGCTCTGAAAAGGGCATAACACCGTCTATCTTACCCAAGTCCACAACGACATTTCTTCTTTCTGTACTCTGTATAATACCGGTGATGATGTCATTTTCTTTGTTATAGAATTCTTCGAATATGACATTTTTCTCAGCCTCCCTTATTCTCTGCATCACCACTTGTTTTGCAGTTTGTGCGGCGATTCTACCGAATCGACCCGGTGTTATTTCCACTTGTACCATATCACCGGCCACAATGGTAGGGTCGGATCGAACGGCTTGATCCAATGATATTTGGTTGGCGTTGTCGGTGACTTCATCAACTACAACCTTAATGGCCACCACTTTGATGTTCCCGTTTTCAGAATCGATATGAACCCTTACATCACCGTCGGATCCAAAGTTTTTTCTATAAGCCGAAAGCAAGGCTTCTTCCATAGCGGAAATCAAAATGTCTTTTTTTATTCCTTTTTCTTTTTCTATTTGTTCCAATGCGTACATAAATTCTACATTCATATTTCTTAATTTACCTCCAACCAAACCTCAAAAAACTATAACCCGCTTAACGATACTTACATTGTCCTTCTCAAAGGTCAAAGACTTTCCTTCATCGTCGGTAATGGTGATATCTCCGTTATCGTAATTTTCCAATATTCCTTCAAATGATTTATTGTCACCTATTTTTGTGTAAAGCCTCACTTCTATGCGAGTGCCTTTATACCTTTTAAAATCGCTTTCGGTTTTTAAGGGCCGATCCAAACCGGGGGATGATACTTGAAACCGGTAGCTGCCTTCAATCAAATCATCCTTTTCGTCCAACAAAGGATTGAGACGGGTGGCAACAACGTGAGTGTCCTCGACAGTGATCCCTCCTGCCTTGTCAATAATGACGCAGAGTATCCGTGTGGGGCCTTCTTTTTTAAATTCCACGTCCACCAAATCAAAACCGAATTCCTCCACAATCGGTTTGGCCATATCATATACAATGGATGCAATTTTTCCTTTCGCCATTAAAAACCTCCGATAAAATACCTATCATAATGGAAAGAGTGGGAATTCCCACTCTTGTTAATACCTACAATATAACAACTCCGCAACATTATATCAAGTTGATTAAAATAAATCAATCGACAATTACAGTATACTGAAATTTTCATGTATTTTCAAGTGCTTACAATAAAAATCTTCACATAATTCCATTATATTATATGGTAAGTTCCTCACAAATGCTACAATGCCGTTTACATCCTTATTTTGTTATGATATATTGCAATTAATATCTGATACGTTTTTGAACAGTTTTACAGGAGGCTAAAAAAATGTTAAAGCTCGGCGTAGCATATCATGGCAATCGTATTTTAAAGCATGTTGAAGAAGATTTGAACGACATCATCAATCATAATTTCAATTTGGTTGTTCACATGTTCTCGCATAACGATTGGGACAGACATCACAAGGTCATGAAAGACATATTTCAAATGACTCTGGACAAAGGCTTGGAACTATGGGTGGATAATTGGGGGATCGGAGGCCCTCCGGGTGATAAATCCCACTTTTTGGCTTATTACCCCGATGCACATCAAGTATACTCCGACGGGACAAATGATCCGGTTCGTGCATGTTACAACAACGAAGACTTCCGGAAGTTCACCCGAGAATGGATTGATGTGGTGTACGACTGCGGCGGAAGAATCATATTCTGGGACGAGCCTCATTTGGTGGCCAGGGACATGGTTGACGGGAAACCTACCAAATGGACTTGTTGTTGTTCTGTGTGCAAAAAGAAATTCAAGGATCGTTACGGATTCGAAATACCGGGAACCTACACCAAGGAAGTTGAAGAATTTCGGTTAAACACGATTGTGGAATATTTCAAGCATGTCACCGAGTACAGTGCTTCCAAGGAAATGACCAATACGGTTTGTGTGATGTTGGGTGATCAAATCGGCATCAACTTGAAAAACATTGATGCGATATGCAGTTTACCCACCCTACATAATATCGGCTCGGATCCTTACTGGATCGGCAACAAGACTATGACGCCTTACGAATATGTGTACAAGGGAACCAAGAGAAACATCGACATTTGTGAAACATTCAAAAAAGATCATAACATTTGGATACAAGGCTTTGGAATTCCTGCAGGAAGAGAAGAGGAAATCATCTATGCCACCGATGCGGCATATGACGCCGGTGCCAGAACTATCCTTTTCTGGAGCTACAGAGGCGCCGAATCAAACTCTTACCGTTGCGCCAATCCGGAGTTAGCATGGAAAGTCGCAGGAGATGCCATGAGAAGAGTTCAAGACCGGGATCGGGATAATCAATTACAAGGCTTCCGGAAATTGATCAAGTGACCGGAACAGCAAATCAATTCAAATCACAACAAAAACCGAGAGTGTCCAAACAGGACACTCTCTTTTTCAAAAGGAAATGAACAATGAAAAACATGACAGAAAAAGTACAATACGCTATGAACAAAAATATCTTCGAAAAAGGTTATGCCGCCCCGGTGGATGTTCTTATGGATATTGGCGTCTTATCCAAAAAGGATTATGAAGACTGGAGAGCCGGAAGGGTACCCTTCCTGGAAAAGGTGTGTCAGGCAAACTTAAGCAAGCTGTCAAACATTATGCGAGAGATACGCACATTTGCCGCAAAGAACAATCTGAAAGCATCTTGGACTTTTTACCGACAATACGGAAAAGGCAACAAACAAAAACTTCGATTCAGCAAATCCGGAAACGAGACCATCGAGAAAGCCTACGCTACACATTATATGGACACAGGAGCTAAGGAACTTCGAACCGGTAATTAAAGTGATAGTAATATTGCGTATGGCAAAGATTGATTTTTTGCTATTAGAGGTAGCCATATAATGGGGAATAAATATCCGATTTTAACTCCTCGAGAATCAAGAAACAATAGCTAGGGGTACTTTGAAAAGTATTTTAGAGCAGGCAAATATAGACATTGATGAATCTTTGAAACAGTAAAATGTTTTACAAGGATCCTGAACAAAAGTTCAAGATCCTTTCATTTTGTAAGTTGTACCGAATTAAAATATAGTCATTTGGCTGGTATCAGGCATTCCGTCCAAACAACCGTAGCTTTTTAAGGTTTCTATGATTTGCTTGCCTACTTTCGAGGATAGTCTTAAATCCTCCACCGACATGAATGTACCTTTTTTTCTAGCTTCTACGATACTCAAAGCCGCATTGTCCCCTACCCCGCCTAATGAATTTAACGAAGGGCGAATCTTTCCGTCTTCAATGACAAAGCGGGTAGCCTCGGACTTATATAAATCCACAGGTAAAATTTCGATTCCCCGTTCATACATTTCAATGACGATCGCCAAAAGGTTCTGTACACCTTTTTCCTTTTGAGTCAAGTCATTATTATTTCTTTTCTTCATTTCATGATAAACGGTTTTGGCCTTATCCTTGCCCTTGGTCATAATCATCGAATCAAAATCGGTTCCCCTGATAGAAAAATACGCAGTGTAAAAAGCAACAGGATGATACACCTTAAACCAACCGATTCTTAATGCCATCATGGCATATGCGGCGGCATGGGCTTTCGGAAACATGTATTTGATCTTTTTACAAGAGTCAATATACCAATCCGGAACATTCTTCTCACGCATAATGGTTTCTTGTTTTTCAGTCAGCCCTTTTCCCTTTCTGACTTTTTCCATAATGTCAAATGCGTCGAAAGACTCAAGACCCTGCTTAATCAGGTAATTCATAATATCATCACGATTGCATATGACTCCGCTGAGCTTGAATCCGTTTTCAAGGATCAGTTTTTGTGCATTATTCAACCACACATCGGTACCATGTGTCAATCCCATGATTCTAATCAAATCCGATACCATTTTAGGCTGGGTGTCGATCAAAACACCTCGTACAAATTCAGTACCGTTCTCCGGTAAGCCCAATGTTCCTGTCTTACTGTCGATATCTTCCGGTTTGACTCCCAGGACTTCCGTACTAGTAAATAAAGACAGCACTTTTTGATCATTTAAAGGGATATCTTTGGCATCGACACCTGTCAGATCCTCCAACATCTTGATGGTGGTAGGATCATCATGTCCCAATATATCCAGCTTCAAGATGGTATCGTGGATGGAGTGGAAGTCAAAGTGCGTGGTGATGATATCGCTCTCACGATCATCCGCCGGATGTTGTACGGGACAAAAGTCATACACCTCGTACGCTTTCGGGACAACGACAATACCTCCGGGATGTTGCCCGGTTGTTCTTCGCACCCCGGTACAACCTTCGATCAAACGGTTCATTTCAGCTTTCTTAACGTTGAGACCTCTCTCGTCATAATATCCTTTTACAAAGCCCATTGCAGTTTTCTCGGCAAGGGTGCCGATGGTACCCGCTCGGAAAGTATACCCTTCCCCGAAAAGCTCTTCGGTGTATTTATGGGCTACCGGTTGGTATTCCCCGGCAAAATTCAAGTCGATATCCGGTGCTTTCTCTCCGTTGAATCCCAAGAACGTTTCAAAAGGTATGTCAAAACCATCTTTTGTGTATAAGGTGCCGCATACCGGACAATTTTTATCCGGCATGTCATAGCCACAATCGAAAGAGCCGTCAAGAATAAACTCCGAGTGCTTGCATTTTTTACATACATAATGGGGAGGCAAAGCGTTTACTTCGGTGATACCGCACATATTAGCGGCAAAAGACGACCCCACCGAACCTCTTGAACCTACCATGTATCCGTCTGCTACGGACTTTAACACCAGTTTTCGTGCAATAATATACATCACGGCAAAACCATTACCGATAATGGCTTTTAATTCCCGTTCCAAGCGATCAGTAACAATTTTAGGAACCGGATCCCCGTATACTTCTTTTGCTCTTTCCATACAAGATGTTTGAAGTTCCTCTTCCGCCCCTTCAATTTCCGGGGTATAGGTTCCTTTGGGGATCGGCCTTATTTCATCGATCATGTCCGCTATTTTGTTGGTGTTAGTCACCACTGTTTCGTATGCTGTATCCACACCTAAATATTGAAACTCAGCCAACATTTCATCCGTTGTTCTAAAATACAAAGGAGCTTGGTTTTCTGCATCGGAGTATCCTTGGCCTGCCATCAGCAATTTTCTGAACACACTGTCTCTTTCCTTCAAGAAGTGAACGTCACAGGTGGCCACAGCGAGCTTTCCCATTTCCTTGGCCAAATCCACAATGGTTCGGTTGATGTCCTCAATGTCTTCCACCGAGTTTAAAGTGTCGTTTCGAACCATAAACATATTGTTTCCGGTAGGTTGTATTTCAAGGTAATCGTAGAATTCGGCAATTTGTCTGATTTCTTCAGGGCTTTTTTTATGTAATATGGCTTGATACAACTCACCCGCTTCACATGCACTGCCGAGTATCAGCCCTTCCCTATATTTCAGAAGCACTTCCCTGGGTATTTTGGGACGCTTGTGAAAAAAGTTGAGATGCGACTGAGAAATCATTTTGTACAAGTTCTTCAAACCCGTTTGATTTTGAACCAAAATAATGCAGTGGTAGCTTTCTCCACCGGTAACGTCAGCAATGCTATCGGTCAGGTATGCTTCCACACCATAAATGATTTTAATATCCGACTTGGCGTATTCCTTTGCGTTCATGGCATCAGGAAATGCCTGCACCACACCATGGTCGGTAATGGCAACAGCCTTGTGTCCGTAACGAATAGCCGTTTTAACCAAATCCGAAGCATCGCATACGGAATCCATGGCGCTCATTTTTGTATGAGCATGTAATTCCACTCTTTTCACTTCACTGTCATCGGTTTTCTCTTTTTCCTTGGCAGCCGGAGCAATGCTGAAAATGTTAACACACAAGTCCCGGTCATAGGAATCATAAAGAGCACTTCCCTTGACAAACACAGCTTGCCCTTTACCTAAGCATTCTTTGAAATAGCTTTCGTCATTAATATCCACAAAAAACTTACAAGTGATCGAGTCGGTATAGTCGGTGACGGCAAACTTGACAATACATTTGTCGCCGCTTTTTAGCACAATACTCTCATAGGATATGATTTCACCTTTGATCACACATGTCCCGGTGACAGGGGTGATGGATTCGATGGGTACCGGGCCTTCATTGAATTGCCTGCCGAATATCATACCTTCTTCGGTCTTGTTTCGACCTCTGCCTTTCGGTCGGGCCTTTGATCCGTTTTCTGTGGAAGTTCTTTCCGAGGGCGGCTTGTCCGGTTTAGGAGGCGCAACAGGAAGAGGGATATTTTCCTCTTGCTCTATGATTTCTTTTTTTAAGTTTTCAAAAGCTTCGTCAGTCTCTTGCTCGCCATTTTCTTTCGGCCAAATAAGTTCTAACACCGGTGTCATTTGATAACGACGATTAAAAAATTCCTTTATAATTTTTTCAATATTCCGAAATCTTAAGAAATTACAACAAGAGGCATTAAGGCCAGAAAAGTCCAAACACAATGTATTCCCGTGACCGGACCACGAGCAATCCTTAACAATATTGCAAACAGAGGGACATTCTTGTTCCATAGCACTTAAAACTGATTTTAAGTCTTTACCAATCACTGTTTCCACATCGGGTTTTTCAGAATAGAACCATTCGACATTGATATCATCCAATCCGAACTTTTTACAAGTTTGCTTTCGTATGTATTCGGTGGTTTCAAGACCCACCCAATCGTTGGAATACAAAGAAAGAGTCACCGAATCGGTTTTAGACTCCACTGTAATGTTATGTATGAATATGCCCGCCATGTTTTTCTTTTCTTTTTCCAGATTTAAGAATTTACTAACGGTTATTTTATCGCTCACTAGGTTCCTCTTGATTCATTAGTTTTAATATTTCTTGATCCAATACTTCTTTTATCATATCATATTCCACTTTAAAAGAGGGCTTTCCCTTGAAAAACAAAAGTGCATCCTTCTTCCCTCCTGCAATTCCAATGTCCGCTTCCCTGGCTTCTCCGGGTCCGTTCACCTCGCAGCCCATCACCGCCACTTTTATTTTCCTATCGGTCTTGTAATTCTTAGACTTTAAATAATCAGCGATTTCCTCCACTTTTATATTGGTCCTCCCGCAGG